>NZ_JBLBVL010000022.1:0-73166 GCF_047250365.1 Thaumasiovibrio clandestinus | reverse complement strand
GTGGAATGTAAGTATTGTCGTTAAGATCTAATAATTAGATTTGACGAAGAGATACAAAAAAGGGCATCATTTGATGCCCTTTTTCTGCGCTGGACTTTGGATTGGTTGTTATTTGATCGAGTAGGCGCAAAAAAGCAGATAGGTTTTAAGGCAAAACTTAGTTAAACTTTGCCTTTGTTCGTTAACCTCGCACATGCGGGGTGATTTTCGTCTATGATGTAGACAAGTTACAGGTTGGTAGTATGAAAACAAATGCCGAAACCCAGAACGACTCGGGCACGTTGGACACATTAAAATGGATTGGTGTGTTTGCACTGCTTGCAGCGGTGGTTGTGGGAAATTACCTGTACAGTGACATTTCTGTCGTATTGCGCGCTGTTGCGGTTGTCGTACTCGTTGCCGCTGCTGCTGGATTAGCTGCGCTAACGACAAAAGGTAAAAATGCGATTGCCTTTGCTCGCGAATCTCGTATGGAAGTTCGCAAGGTCGTTTGGCCTACTCGTCAAGAAGCAATGCAGACAACACTAATTGTTCTTGCGGTCACTGTCATTATGGCGCTGTTACTATGGGGTATCGACGGTATTATGGTTCGTCTGGTACGTCTGGTTACTGGCGTATAGAGGTAAATAAATATGAGTGAAGCTCCAAAAAAACGCTGGTATGTTGTTCAGGCTTTTTCTGGTTTTGAAGGCCGAGTGGCTCAGTCCTTACGCGAACATATCAAAATGCACGGTATGGAAGAGCACTTCGACGAAGTACTGGTTCCAACCGAAGAAGTGGTTGAAATGCGAGCTGGTCAACGTCGCAAGAGTGAGCGTAAGTTCTTCCCAGGGTACGTATTAGTACAGATGGTTATGAACGATGAAACTTGGCACTTAGTACGTAGTATTCCTCGTGTTATGGGTTTCATTGGCGGGACATCTGACCGTCCTGCGCCGATTTCTGATAAAGAAGCGGATGCGATCCTGAACCGTTTAGAAAAAGCGAGTGAATCACCAGTCCATAAAACGGTCTTCGAGCCGGGTGAAGTGGTGCGTGTTACTGATGGACCATTTGCAGACTTTAATGGTGTTGTTGAAGAAGTTGATTACGATAAGAGCCGTGTTAAGGTCTCTGTATCGATCTTTGGACGCGCAACTCCAGTGGAATTGGAGTTTGGTCAGGTAGAGAAAAGCTGACCAAATAATCACCATTTGCTATTGGCAAGGGCGCGAAATTAGACTATAATTTCGCGCCCTTTCGTTAGACGGGGAGTCTGTTAACACAGACGTTTGAACCCAAATTTAAGGTAATTTAACATGGCTAAGAAAGTAGAAGCGTACATCAAGTTGCAAGTTGCAGCTGGTGCAGCAAACCCTTCACCACCAGTTGGTCCTGCATTAGGTCAACATGGTGTGAACATCATGGAATTCTGTAAAGCGTTCAACGCTAAGACTGACTCAGTAGAGAAAGGTCTTCCAATTCCTGTTGTTATCACTGTATATAGCGATCGTTCTTTCACGTTCGTTACTAAGACTCCACCGGCAGCCGTTCTTCTTAAGAAAGCTGCAGGCATTAAGTCTGGTTCAGGTCGTCCAAACACTGAGAAAGTTGGTACAGTTACTGACGCTCAGCTACAGGAAATTGCTGAAACTAAAGCAGCAGACATGACTGGCGCAGACATCGAAGCGATGAAGCGTTCTATTGCGGGTACTGCTCGCTCTATGGGCCTAGTGGTAGAGGGATAAGACAATGGCAAAATTGACTAAGCGCATGCGCGTTATTCGTGACAAAGTTGATGTTACTCGTGAGTACGACATCAACGAAGCCGTTGCTCTACTTAAAGAACTAGCTACTGCTAAGTTCGTAGAAAGCGTTGACGTTGCAGTTAACCTTGGCATCGATGCTCGTAAATCTGATCAGAACGTACGTGGTGCGACTGTTCTTCCTCACGGTACTGGCCGTGATATCCGTGTTGCTGTGTTCACTCAAGGTGCAAACGCAGAAGCAGCGAAAGAAGCTGGTGCTGACATCGTAGGTATGGAAGATCTTGCTGAGCAAGTGAAGAAAGGCGAAATGAACTTCGACGTAGTTATCGCATCTCCAGATGCAATGCGCGTTGTTGGTCAGCTAGGTACTATTCTTGGTCCTCGCGGTCTGATGCCAAACCCGAAAGTAGGTACTGTAACTCCTAACGTTGCTGACGCAGTTAAGAATGCAAAAGCAGGTCAGGTTCGTTACCGTAACGATAAGAACGGTATCGTTCATACTACTATCGGTAAAGTAGATTTTGACGCGAACAACCTGAAAGAAAACCTAGAGTCTCTACTAGTAGCGCTGAAGAAAGCGAAGCCTTCTTCAGCGAAAGGTACTTTCATCAAGAAAGTAAGCCTGTCTACTACTATGGGCGCAGGTGTAGCACTAGACCAGAACTCTCTGGACACTAACGCTGCAAACTAATTGTCAGGGCTGGCGGATTACTGTATAATCCGCCAACTCTGAAATGGCTAAAGCTTGCCCTGTTTTTTCTTTTTGAAAAAGAGGTCAGCTTTCGTCCAAGACCGTAGGCGTCATTTCATAGGAAATGACTTAATAATACCTACGTAGACGGTGCCAAGAACTCGATTGATTCTATTTATTTTTGAATATGTCATTTGGGATCTGCACCGTTATCACTCCCACGGTTATGTGGGTGCGTATTAACAACCAGGAGCATATCCAATGGCACTAAATCTTCAAGACAAAAAAGCAATTGTTGCTTCAGTCAACGAAGCTGCCAGTGGTGCACTTTCTGCAGTTGTTGCTGACTCTCGTGGTGTTGAAGTTGGTGCGATGACTTCTCTACGTAAACAAGCGCGTGAAGCGGGTGTTTACATGAAAGTTGTTCGTAACACTCTAGCACGTCGTGCAGTAGAAGGTACTGATTTCGAATGTCTTGCTGAGACTTTCGTTGGTCCTACTCTACTTGCATTCTCTAACGAGCACCCTGGTGCTGCAGCGCGTCTTTTCAAAGACTTCGCTAAAGAGAATAAAGACTTCGAGATTAAAGCGGCTGCATTTGAAGGCGCTATTACTGACGCAGAAGTTCTTGCAACACTACCAACCTACGACGAAGCGATTGCACGCCTAATGATGTGCATGAAAGAAGCGTCTGCAGGCAAATTGGTACGTACTATTGCAGCTGTTCGCGATCAGAAAGAAGCTGCATAATACTTGCACTTCTTTGGCTATATTTTAAACTAATTGTTGACTTAAAAGAGAATTGTTATGTCTATTACTAACGAGCAAATCCTAGACGCAGTTGCAGAAATGTCTGTAATGCAAGTTGTTGAGCTTATCGAAGCTATGGAAGAAAAATTCGGTGTTACTGCAGCAGCAGCTGTAGTTGCAGGCGGCGCAGCAGCAGAAGCTGCTGAAGAGCAAACTGAGTTTGACGTAATCCTAACAGCTGTTGGTAGCAACAAAGTACAGGTTATCAAAGCTGTACGTGGCGCGACAGGTCTTGGCCTGAAAGAAGCTAAAGGTCTAGTAGATGGCGCTCCAGCACCTCTAAAAGAAGGCGTTGACAAAGCTGAAGCTGAAGCTCTTAAAGCTCAGCTAGAAGAAGTTGGTGCATCTGTTGAAATCAAGTAATTATTACTTAATTTCATAGCCTTTATAGGCTAACGGCTGGTGGCTAAATAGCCACCGGCCTTTTTGCGCTGTAGGGGGTTGGTGAATTTTACCCTGTTTTGTCACCAGGTCTCTAGCAAAAAATAACCCACCTAATCAGTGAGTTATATCTACCCTAAACAGTGCTAATCGTCACTGCCTCTCGTGAGGTGGTTTGGATCACTTATCAGCGATCTGAGGAACCTATGGTTTACTCTTATACCGAGAAAAAGCGTATCCGTAAGGATTTTGGTAAGCGTCCTCAAGTTTTGGACATACCATATTTGCTATCGATCCAGCTCGATTCATTCGAGAAGTTCATTGAACAGGATCCGGAAGGGCAATACGGTTTAGAAGCTGCCTTCCGCTCTGTATTTCCAATCCAGAGCTATAATGGCAATTCCGAGTTGCAATACGTTAGCTATCGTCTCGGTGAGCCGGTTTTTGATGTAAAAGAATGTCAGATTCGTGGCGTTACTTACTCAGCTCCACTACGTGTGAAGCTGCGCCTGGTGATGTACGATAAAGACGCACCGGCTGGTACCGTAAAAGACATTAAAGAACAAGAAGTCTATATGGGCGAGATCCCGCTCATGACGGATAACGGTACTTTTGTTATCAATGGTACCGAGAGGGTTATCGTATCCCAGCTGCATCGTAGCCCGGGTGTCTTCTTTGACAGCGATAAGGGTAAAACCCATTCCTCAGGAAAAGTGCTCTATAATGCACGAGTTATCCCTTACCGCGGTTCTTGGTTAGACTTCGAATTCGACCCGAAAGATAACGTTTATGTTCGTATCGATCGTCGTCGTAAGCTACCTGCATCTATTATTCTGCGTGCACTGGACTATACCACTGAGCAGATCCTCGACATGTTCTTCGAAAAAGTGAATTTCGAAGTTCAGGGCAAGAGTCTGGTAATGGAACTAATACCAGATCGTCTGCGTGGTGAAACAGCAACGTTTGACATTGCTGCTGATGGCAAGACTTATGTTGAGAAAGGCCGTCGTATTACTGCACGTCATATTCGTCAGTTGCAGAAAGACAGCATTCAGCATATTGAAGTGCCTGTTGAGTACATTGTTGGCAAAGTCGCGTCACGTGATTACGTCAATGAAGCAACCGGTGAGCTGATTGCGGCTTCGAACCAAGAATTGAGCTTGGAAACATTGGCTCTGCTTTCTCAAGCTGGCCACAAGTCAATTGAAACCCTATATACCAATGAATTGGACAATGGGTCGTTCATGTCAGATACCTTGCGTATCGATAGCACGACTGATCGCCTAAGTGCATTGGTAGAAATCTACCGCATGATGCGTCCAGGCGAGCCGCCGACGCGTGAAGCAGCAGAGCAGTTATTTGATAGTCTGTTCTTCTCTGAAGATCGTTACGATCTATCATCGGTAGGTCGAATGAAGTTTAACAGCTCGATCGGCCGTGAAGAGTCGACCGGCGAAGGCATCCTAAGCCACGAAGATATCATTGCGGTAATGCGCAAGTTGATTGATATCCGTAATGGTCGTGGTGAAGTCGATGATATCGACCACCTAGGTAACCGTCGTATTCGCTCTGTGGGCGAAATGGCTGAAAACCAATTCCGTGTTGGTTTGGTACGTGTAGAGCGTGCAGTTAAAGAACGCCTAAGCTTAGGTGATCTTGACGCTATCATGCCGCAAGACCTAATTAACGCGAAACCGATTTCTGCGGCAGTGAAAGAGTTCTTTGGCTCTTCTCAGTTGTCACAGTTTATGGATCAGAACAACCCGTTATCAGAAGTCACGCACAAGCGTCGTATCTCTGCATTGGGTCCAGGTGGCTTGACGCGTGAGCGTGCAGGCTTTGAAGTTCGAGATGTACACAACACGCACTACGGTCGTCTGTGTCCTATCGAAACACCTGAAGGTCCAAACATCGGTCTGATTAACTCACTATCAGCATTTGCACGTTGTAACTCTTACGGCTTCCTAGAAACACCATACCGTAAAGTTGTTGATGGCAAAGTAACCGCTGATGTTGATTACTTGTCTGCGATTGAAGAAGGTCAATTCGTTATTGCTCAGGCTAACGCCGCATTAAACGAAGATGGCTCCTTTGGTGATGAGCTGGTAGCAGCACGTCAGAAAGGTGACTCAGGCCTTCACCCTCGCGATCACGTCCAATATATGGATGTTGCAACTAACCAGGTTGTATCGGTAGCGGCATCGTTGATCCCATTCCTTGAGCACGATGATGCAAACCGTGCCTTGATGGGTGCGAACATGCAACGCCAGGCAGTACCAACTTTGCGCGCAGATAAGCCGCTAGTAGGTACTGGTATTGAGCGTAACGTTGCGGTTGACTCTGGTGTAACAGCCGTTGCTAAGCGTGGTGGTGTGGTTCAGTCAGTAGATGCTTCGCGTATCGTTGTAAAAGTTAACGAAAGCGAGCTGGTACCAGGTGAAGCTGGTATCGACATTTACAACTTAACTAAGTATACCCGTTCAAACCAAAATACATGTATTAACCAGCGTCCAACTGTGATGCCTGGCGAACCAGTAGCTGGTGGTGACGTGTTAGCCGACGGTCCATCAACCGACCTAGGTGAGCTAGCACTAGGGCAGAACATGCGTATCGCATTTATGCCTTGGAATGGTTATAACTTTGAGGATTCCATCCTAGTATCGGAGCGTGTAGTTCAGGAAGATCGCCTGACCACTATCCACATTCAAGAGCTTTCTTGTGTGGCACGTGATACCAAGCTAGGTAGCGAAGAGATTACAGCGGATATCCCGAACGTGGGTGAAGCTGCACTGTCTAAGCTGGATGAATCAGGTATCGTTTATATCGGTGCTGAAGTGAAAGGTGGCGACATTCTGGTTGGTAAAGTGACACCAAAAGGTGAAACTCAGCTAACGCCAGAAGAGAAACTACTGCGTGCAATCTTTGGTGAGAAAGCGTCTGACGTTAAAGACTCATCACTGCGTGTACCAAACTCAGTATCTGGTACGGTTATCGACGTACAAGTCTTTACTCGCGATGGCGTAGAAAAAGACAAGCGTGCGCTTGAAATCGAAGAGATGCAGCTGAAAGAAGCTAAGAAAGACATCACTGAGGAATTCCAAATCCTTGAGGGTGGCCTTCTAATGCGTGTTCGTCATCTGCTTACTCAAGCAGGCTATAGCGAAGGCAAGCTAGCGGGCATGGACCGTCAAGCATTGTTCTCGCAAACTCTGGATGATGAAACTCAGCAAACGCTACTAGAGCAGTTAGCTGAACAATACGACGAATTGAAAGCGGAGTTCGATAAGAAGTTCGAAACCAAGCGTCGTAAGATCACTCAGGGTGATGACTTAGCACCAGGCGTACTGAAGATCGTTAAGGTTTACCTTGCGGTTAAACGTCGTATTCAGCCAGGTGATAAGATGGCGGGTCGTCACGGTAACAAGGGTGTAATCTCTAAGATTTGTCCTGTTGAAGATATGCCGTACGACGAAAAAGGCCAGACAGTTGATATCGTGCTGAACCCACTGGGTGTACCGTCACGTATGAACATCGGTCAGATCCTAGAAACACACATGGGTCTGGCAGCGAAAGGTATCGGTGATAAGATCAATGCCATGCTGAAAGAACAACGTGAACTTCATGAGTTCCGTAACTTCTTGCAGAAAGTGTATGATCTTGGAGATACTCGTCAGCAGGTGGATATTGCAGCACTATCTGATGATGAAGTTCGTACATTGATTCAAAACCTTCGTGGTGGTCTACCAATCGCGACACCTGTCTTTGACGGTGCGCCAGAAACTTCAATTAAGGAGCTTCTGAAACTTGGTGACTTACCAGAGTCAGGTCAGTTGACATTGTTCGACGGCCGTACTGGTGATCAGTTCGAGCGTCCTGTAACTGTCGGTTACATGTACATGCTGAAACTTAACCACTTGGTTGATGATAAGATGCACGCCCGTTCAACTGGTTCTTACAGCCTTGTTACTCAGCAGCCGCTGGGTGGTAAAGCGCAGTTTGGTGGCCAGCGTTTCGGTGAGATGGAAGTATGGGCACTGGAAGCATACGGTGCGGCGTACACTCTACAGGAAATGCTGACTGTTAAGTCGGATGACGTGAATGGCCGTACGAAGATGTATAAGAACATCGTCGATGGCGATCATCGCATGGAACCAGGTATGCCGGAATCGTTCAACGTATTGTTGAAAGAGATCCGCTCGTTGGGTATCAACATCGAGCTGGAAGACGAATAAATTTCAGTTTTTAACTAGAATTTAATCGTTAATCCGGTAGAAATATGAAGGCGTCAGAACACTGGCGCCTTTATGGGTCAACTCCTCACAGGAGCCAAATGTGAAAGACTTACTTAAGTTTCTGAAAGCACAACATAAGACCGAAGAATTTGACGCGATCAAAATCGGTCTAGCTTCGCCTGACATGATTCGTTCATGGTCATTTGGTGAAGTTAAAAAGCCAGAAACCATCAACTATCGAACCTTCAAGCCTGAGCGTGACGGTCTATTCTGTGCACGTATCTTTGGCCCGGTTAAAGACTACGAGTGTTTGTGTGGTAAGTACAAGCGCCTTAAACACCGTGGTGTAATTTGTGAAAAATGTGGTGTTGAAGTTACTCAGACCAAAGTACGCCGTGAGCGTATGGGTCACATTGAGCTAGCTTCTCCAGTTGCCCACATCTGGTTCCTGAAGTCGCTGCCATCTCGTATCGGTCTGTTAATGGACATGCCGCTACGTGACATTGAGCGCGTACTTTACTTCGAATCATATATCGTGATCGAACCAGGTATGACCAGCCTTGAGCGCGGTCAGATGCTGACAGAAGAGCAGTATCTTGATTCGCTTGAAGAGTGGGGCGACGAATTTGACGCACGTATGGGTGCTGAAGCCGTTAAAGCACTATTGGTCAATATGGACCTTAATGCTGAAATGGAGCTGATGCGCGAAGAGTTAGAAGAGACTAATTCTGAAACCAAGCGTAAGAAGCTGACTAAGCGCGTTAAGTTAGTAGAAGCATTCATTCAATCTGGTAATAACCCAGAATGGATGGTATTGGAAGTACTACCCGTTCTTCCACCAGATCTACGTCCACTAGTACCACTAGATGGCGGTCGTTTTGCTACGTCTGATCTGAATGACCTTTACCGTCGTGTTATTAACCGTAACAACCGTTTGAAGCGTCTTCTAGATCTAGCGGCTCCGGACATTATCGTACGTAACGAAAAGCGTATGTTGCAAGAGTCTGTTGATGCCCTGCTTGATAACGGTCGTCGTGGTCGTGCTATTACTGGCTCTAACAAGCGTCCTCTGAAATCACTTGCCGATATGATTAAAGGTAAGCAGGGTCGTTTCCGTCAGAACTTGCTTGGTAAGCGTGTAGATTACTCTGGTCGTTCGGTCATTACCGTAGGTCCATACCTTCGTCTACATCAGTGTGGTCTTCCTAAGAAGATGGCACTAGAGCTATTTAAACCATTCATCTACAGCAAGCTTGAGCTTCGTGGTCTAGCGACAACGATTAAAGCTGCGAAGAAGATGGTTGAACGTGAAGAAGCTATCGTTTGGGACATCCTTGACGAAGTTATCCGCGAACACCCAGTGATGCTAAACCGTGCACCAACTCTGCACCGTTTGGGTATCCAAGCCTTCGAACCGGTATTGATCGAAGGTAAAGCGATTCAGCTTCACCCACTCGTTTGTGCGGCTTATAACGCCGACTTCGATGGTGACCAAATGGCGGTTCACTTGCCATTAACGCTGGAAGCACAGTTAGAAGCACGTGCACTGATGATGTCGACAAACAACATTCTGTCGCCAGCATCAGGTGATCCAATCATCGTACCTTCTCAGGACGTTGTCTTGGGTCTGTATTACATGACACGTGACATGATTAACGCGAAGGGCGAAGGCATGTACCTTGCTGGCCCAGCTGAAGCAGAAAAAGCGTACCGTACAGGTAACGCCGCTTTGCATGCTCGCGTTAAAGTTCGTATTACTGAGTACAATGTTGATGAGCAAGGCAACGAAGTTGCAGAGACTAAGCTTATCGATACGACTGTTGGTCGTGCGATGCTATGGGCGATTGTCCCTAAAGGTCTGCCATATAGCCTTGTAAACCAAGCTCTAGGTAAGAAGCAAATTTCAAACCTATTGAACAGCTGTTACCGTGAGTTGGGCTTGAAAGATACCGTTATCTTTGCTGACCAAATCATGTACACCGGTTTTGCTTATGCGGCAATGTCGGGCGTGTCAGTTGGTATCGACGACATGGTTGTTCCTGACGCGAAGTACACGAAGATTGCTGAAGCTGAAGCTGAAGTTGCTGAAATTCAAGAGCAGTTCCAATCTGGTCTTGTAACAGCAGGCGAGCGTTACAACAAAGTGATCGATATCTGGGCAACAGCGAATGAGCAAGTTGCTAAAGCGATGATGGACAACCTTTCTTACGAAACCGTTATTAACCGTGATGGTGAAGAAGAAGAGCAGAAATCATTTAACAGCGTTTACATGATGGCCGATTCTGGTGCTCGTGGTTCTGCTGCACAGATTCGTCAGCTAGCAGGTATGCGTGGTCTGATGGCGAAGCCGGATGGCTCAATCATCGAAACGCCGATCACCGCGAACTTCCGTGAAGGTCTAAACGTACTTCAGTACTTCATCTCGACGCACGGTGCGCGTAAAGGTCTTGCCGATACCGCACTGAAGACAGCGAACTCAGGTTATCTGACTCGTCGTCTTGTTGATGTTGCTCAAGATGTTGTAATCACAGCGGACGATTGTGGTACGCACGCTGGTATCACAATGATGCCATTGGTTGAAGGTGGTGATGTTAAAGAGCCACTAGGTACCCGTGTACTAGGTCGTGTTGTTGCTGAAGACGTGATCAAGCCGGGTTCTGAGACAGAAATTCTTGCGCCGCGTGGCACACTACTTGATGAGAAGTGGTGTGAAATTCTGGAAGCAAACTCTGTTGACCAAGTGAAAGTACGTTCTGTTGTTACCTGTGACAATGACTTTGGTTGTTGTAAAGCGTGTTACGGTCGTGACCTAGCGCGTGGCCACATGGTTAACACTGGTGAAGCCGTCGGCGTAATCGCTGCACAGTCAATCGGTGAGCCGGGTACACAGCTTACGATGCGTACGTTCCACATCGGTGGTGCGGCATCGCGTGAAGCAGCAGAGAGCAGTATTCAAGTTAAGAACAACGGTTCTATGAAGCTGCACAATGCGAAATTCGTTACCAATAATGAAGGCAAGCTAGTGATCACCTCGCGTGCATCAGAGCTAACCATCGTTGACGAATTTGGTCGTACTAAAGAGAGCTACAAACTGCCATACGGTACTATTTTGAACCGTGTAGATAATGCTGAGGTGAAAGCTGGCGATACTATCGCTAACTGGGACCCGCATACAATGCCGATCATCACGGAAGTGGAAGGTCGTCTGCAGTTTGTTGACATGATTGATGGTGTTACTGTTTCTCGTCAAACGGATGAGCTAACAGGTCTATCATCTGTTGTGATCCTAGATGCAGCTGAGCGTGCAAGTGCAGGTAAAGACATGCGTCCAACCATTAAGTTGGTTGATGAGAATGGTCATGACGTCATGATCCCTGGTACCGACATGCCAGCACAATACTTCCTACCGGGCAAAGCGATTGTTCAGTTAGAAGATGGTGCAAACGTAGGTATTGGTGACACGTTATCTCGTATTCCTCAGGAATCTGGCGGTACGAAAGATATTACTGGTGGTCTACCTCGCGTAGCTGACTTGTTTGAAGCACGTAAGCCGAAAGAGCCTGCGATTCTTGCTGAAGTGACAGGTGCTATCTCGTTTGGTAAAGAGACCAAAGGTAAGCGTCGTCTAATCATCACTCCAACGGATGCAAGTCCTTATGAAGAGATGATTCCTAAACACCGCCAACTTAACGTTTTCGAAGGTGAGAAAGTTGAGAAAGGTGATGTTATTGCCGATGGTCCTGAAACTCCGCATGACATTCTTCGTCTACGTGGCGTTCACGCTGTAGCTGAATACATCGTCAACGAAGTACAGGAAGTTTACCGTCTACAGGGCGTTAAGATTAACGATAAGCACATTGAAACGATCATTCGTCAAATGCTGCGTAAGGTAACAATCTCTGTATCTGGTGACTCTGACTTCTTAGAAGGTGAGCAGCTAGAGTACTCTCGCGTGAAGATTGCCAACCGTCAGTTAGAAGCTGAAGGCAAGCAACCAGCACAGTTCGAGCGTGACCTACTGGGTATCACTAAGGCATCGTTGGCAACCGAGTCATTTATCTCTGCAGCATCGTTCCAGGAAACGACCCGCGTTCTAACGGAAGCGGCAGTATCTGGTAAACGTGATGATCTACGTGGTCTGAAAGAGAACGTTATCGTGGGACGTCTGATCCCTGCTGGTACCGGTTTCGCTTATCACCAAGAGCGTCAGCGTAAGCGTGAAGCAGAGCTTGAGCCACAAGCGCCTCAAGTTGATGCAGAACAAGCGTCACAAGATCTAGCCGCATTATTAAATGCAGGTTTGGGTGGCGGCGATAATTAATCGCAATCGCTAATACAAAAAGGGCATCCTGATGGATGCCCTTTTTTGTTGCTCTGTTTTTTGCAGTGATGTTTTCACGCGGCACTTAGCAGCCTGCAATACCCAAGTTAAAGCGTGATACTGAGTACTGAAAAGAGAGGCTATGCGCCAGGTGGTACTTTCAGGCTATCATTAATTAATTGAATTAACTGATCTTCCAACTCAAAGCGTATTTCCAATAATTCGCCAATGTCAGACAAATCATGATCAAAGTCCGTTAAGGTATCGTCTTCACTGACTGCACCATAACGATCGTTGAAGTTCAATAATGGATCCGTTGTCTCCATGATGCGTTCGTACGCAGCTGTCATTTCAGCGGTGGCATTAAACCCGGTACTATTCCAGCGTTCCATGACCATGTTGTAGATTTTAAAATGCCCCGTAGAGATGTAATCAATCAGTTGTTGGCAGAACAGTTGAAGCTGCGCAGAAGAAGGCAGTTGCCGTGATTGTTTATCATAAGGGGGAAGCCCAGCTAACTTGCAGTAGTCAGTGAGCAGTTGTTGACGGTTTAGCAACCATTGGTCAATGACATCGCTATTTCCGCCCCATTTCTTTTGTACCTGTTCAAACTTACTTAGCATGACCACATCCTCATGGATCTATTGGTAATTAAGCGACATGTGTTACTCTCGAAGGCTTAATCAATAGATACTTATTATCGGATTAACATTCCGTTATCATTTATAGCTTGCCACTGTTTTTTTCACCCTGCAAGGATCCATATGTCACAGTTTGATCAAAATACGAGAAATGCCTATTGGTGCGTTATCGCAAATCGTGAAATAGCACTAATTAACAACGAATTACCACTTTGTAGTGGTGAAGAGCTAGGATTGCCAATTTCTACGGCAATTTCAATAGGTCAGTATAATGATTACCCGGTGTACTGGTTAGAGAGTGATGTTGCGCCGACAGGTGCTCATTTTCAGTCACTACGTGCCTTGTTAACAGAGGACGCGCCATTGTTTAACATCGCAGGTCGAGCGTGCCAATTGAGTCATATGCGCCACAGCCAGCAGTATTGTAGTGGCTGTGGGGGGAAAACAACGTTGAGTGCGGACCTAATGGCGATGGTGTGCCCAGATTGCTCTCAGTGGCATTACCCTCGTATATCACCTTGCGTTATTGTTGCAGTGAGGCGTGGAGAGGAAATTTTACTGGCGCAACACCCGCGGCACCGCAATGGTATGTATACCATACTAGCTGGCTTCGTCGAAGCCGGAGAAACACTCGAGCAGTGCGTGGCGCGAGAAGTACACGAAGAAACAGGAATCGTGATTAACAATATTCGTTATGTCGCCAGTCAGCCTTGGGCATTTCCTTCTAATTTAATGATGGGCTTTGTGGCTGATTATGCTGAAGGGGAGCTGTCCCCAGACTATAGTGAGCTGTCGGACGCGAGATGGTGTACAGAGAGTGATTTACCACCATTAGCCCCTGTGGGGACAATAGCAAGGCGACTGATTGAAGATACCCTTGCCACAATCCGAAATGGTGGGTAAAAAAAACCCTCCACGATATGGAGGGGTAAGATGCAGTTATGGGTCCGCTTTCGCGGATTAGTTCTAATATTTTTATTGCTAGCGCATTTGTCTTTTTACAGCAGCAAGCACTGTACAGCAAATAACCTGTGTAAAATGTTGCATTATTTTTGATCTGCTTAACATTTGCCAAGGATCCTCGGTTGAGAGGGGTGCTACAATGGCATCGAAGTCAGTCATGGAGAGAAGAATGATAAAATTAAAAAATGATAGGTACTTGCGTGCACTATCAAAGGAACCTATTGATTACACTCCAGTTTGGATGATGCGACAAGCAGGGCGTTATTTGCCTGAATATCGTGCGATACGTGCAGAGGCGGGTGATTTTATGGCGCTGTGTAAGAACGCAGAATTGGCCTGTGAAGTCACCCTGCAGCCACTGCGTCGCTTTGACCTCGATGCTGCAATCTTGTTCTCTGATATTCTGACAATCCCAGATGCGATGGGGTTAGGGCTTTATTTTGAGCCCGGAGAGGGACCGAAGTTTGAACGTCCGATTACTTGTAAAGCTGATGTCGATAAGCTAGGGGTTCCTGATCCTGAAAGAGAACTGCAGTATGTGATGAATGCTGTGCGCACCATTCGTAAAGGGCTAAATGGTGAAGTCCCTCTTATCGGGTTCTCTGGTAGTCCTTGGACATTAGCGACTTATATGGTCGAAGGCGGGAGTTCGAAAGCATTCACTAAAATAAAGAAGATGATGTATGCCGAGCCGAAAACACTGCATTTGCTATTAGATACCTTAGCTGAGAGTGTTATTAGCTATCTCAATGCGCAGATCAGTGCTGGTGCTCAGTCGGTGATGATCTTTGATACTTGGGGTGGCGTGTTAACTCCTCGTGATTACAATGAATTCTCGCTCCGCTATATGCATAAAATTGTTGATGGCTTGATACGCGAAAATGAAGGGCGCAAGGTCCCTGTTACCTTGTTTACCAAAAATGGTGGTATGTGGTTAGAACAGATTGCGGCGACAGGCTGTGATGGCATTGGTATCGACTGGACCATAAATATAGCGGATGCGAAAGCCCGTGTAGGTGATCGTGTTACCTTGCAAGGCAATATGGATCCATCCATCTTGTATGCTTCTCCTGAGCGTATCCGGCAAGAAGTCGCCACTATATTGGAAGGGTTCGGTTCAGGTGGTGGGCACGTATTCAACTTAGGGCATGGTATACATCTGGATGTGCCACCTGACAACGCTGGCGTGTTTGTTGACGCTGTGCACGAGTTGTCTAAGCCTTATCATCGTTAATCTTGCCAAATCGCGTACAGTGTTTGCCGGGGAAAATTCCCGAAAGGCTGTACGCTTGCTTATTATCCCTTAAAAACAATACCTTGCGCGGGGCGGTGTTGTTCCTTTAATCTTTCTTGATGATCGGCGCTGTACGTACAGCCTTTTGGTGTTTTCTGCGTGGCTTCCTGTTGATCGTTAATGCGCACAGACAACATGGTCATCTGTGCGTGCGAGTCGCGCAGGTGCTTAGTAACCCTTAGCAAAGTCGACGACCCCATCGAGCGGCTCCCCACGATGCCAACAGAGATAGTTACGCGAGAAGATATTAAATACCTGGTCTGGAAAACTCTCAGCTGCGACATGTGGTGTAATGCTGATGCCGTTATGTGCCCAGAACGCGTGTGATGGTGGCAAGGGTTCAACTTTAAACACATCGAGCCAAGCATGGCGAATATAGCCCGCTTCGAGTGCATCAAGTAGTGCGGATTCTGACAGTGTATCACCTCTACCGACATTAAATAGTAGCGTATTGCGACACTGACTTAGGGTGTTGTGATTAAGTAAGTTGTGGGTCTCTGGTGTCGATGGCAGGGTTGAAACAACCACCTCTGCCTGTGCTAGTGCTTGCTGTAACTGCGTAAAGTTATAGATCTGATCGAAATCTAAACTGCGTACGATACCACTGCGATTTAAACCTAACACCTTCATCCCCATACATTTGCACATTTTAGCAAGGTGGCTACCAATAGACCCGGTGCCGAGAATTAATATCGATTTTCCTTGTAGAGATAACGAATGGTGCGGTTGCCACACATTATCGCGTTGCTGTTGGGCGTATTGATCAAACGTACGGTAATAGTGGCAGAGATAACCAATGACATATTCAGCGATTAAGGGGCCAAAAACACCGCGAATATTGGTGAGCAAGTAGTCTGTGCGTTGCGTCAATGTGGTCAAAGCATCAATGCCCGCAAAGGTTGATTGTAACCATTGAAGGCGAGGGAAAGAATCCAATTGTTCAGCAACAGCTGGTGGATCAGCTAAAATGATGGTGGCTTGCTTTGGATCGTCCGTTACTTCAAGGGCGGGCAGTTTGGCATCATTAACCAATTGCAAGTACTTTTCTTTTTGGCGTGAGAGGATCAGTAATTTGTTCACGGCTTTTCCTTTTGCACAATGGGTGGATCGAGTACACTTGCGCTCAAACGATAACCACAGAATATCTTATGTTACAGAATCCCGTACAGCTTAGGCTTGAAAAACTAGAACCTTGGCAACACATTACATTCATGGTCGCGCTTTGTGAGCGTATGTACCCTAACTATGTCTTGTTTTGCGAACAGACTCAATTCGCTGACCCAAAACAGATGCACCTCATTCTAGATAGTGTATGGGAGTCGCTGACGGTTAAGAGTGCGAAAGTCAATTTCGAACGCCAGTTAGAGCGCTTAGAAGAGTTAGTGCCAAGCGATAAAGAGCATGATATTTATCTTGTCTACCCAGCCATGGATGCTTGCGTTGCACTGTCTGCGCTACTGCATGGTTTGCTAGATAGAGACATACTGCTTGAGTCACTGCTTAAAATCAGTAGTCAGTCAGCACAAACGGTTGCTGATCTTGAACTGGCACAATCCGGTGAAGAGATCACCAACGCAAACCAAAAAGAGAATGAAGCGGTTTGTGCTGAGTGGGATGTTCAGTGGGAAATCTTCCGTGTCTTGAAGTCTGCTGAGAAGCGCGATATTGAGATGATCAAAGGACTACGTTCAGACCTACGAGAAGAGCCGATCAGCAATATTGGCGTTGCTTTATCAATGTGATAAGTCAATGCGATAAAGTGTTGCCACAGTAAACCATAGGCCGTTTCTCTTGGCCTATGGTTGTTGTGCTCATTCGCTGTCATCCACATTATCAATCACGTTATGGTCTTTTTTCCACTTAGCCCAGCGTTCTATCGCTAGTTGCTGCATGTCAGAATTAGTATCAGCCTCGTCGATAATTTCTTCACCCAGTAAGCACTCAAATACATCTTCAATCGTGACAATGCCCATCACGGTACCATACTCATCGACGATCAGAATAAGTTGAGAGCGGTGTTTCATCAATTGCTCGAAAGCGTAAGGGACACTCACTTGGTTATGCACCACGGGTAGGGCGCGCATAATGGTGCCGAGTTGACGAGCCCCTTCACCACGACGTTGCGCTGAAAATAGCTCGAGACGATGAACGAAGCCGATAATATTGTCTTTTTGATCAGCGTATAGCAGTGGGCGAGAGAACGGCGAATCGCTGTACTGTTCAATAAAATCATTGATGCTTAACTCTGCATCAACACGAAACAGGACTGGGCGAGGGGTCATAATTTCACTCACCTTGACGTCGCGAAAGGCGAGTAAATTGTTCAAGATTTTTGATTCACCTTCCGCTAATTCCCCTCTCTCATGCGCTAGAAGCCCCATAGCGGAGATTTCGTCGCGTAACTTAATCGGTTGCTTTCCACGCGCTAAACGGCGTGTCAGTTGCTCTGAGGCCCATACAATAGGGGTCAGTAACCAGATCATCCACTTTAGTGTCATGGCGGTAAAGGGGGCGAGCTGGCGGCAATAGGTCGCACCGAGAGTTTTAGGGATGATTTCAGAGAACAGTAAGATGGCAAGGGTGAGAATGGCCGAAAAAAGGCCAAGCCATTGACTACCAAACACCACTGTAGCCTGTGCGCCTGCCCCTGCGGCACCGATTGTGTGGGCAATGGTGTTTAAGGTCAGAATCGACGCTAAAGGTTGGTCGATATGCCTTTTGAGAGAATCTAATTGTGATGCTAATGGGTGCTGTTGCTGCTTTAAACTGGCAATGTAGCTAGGAGAGAGACTAAGCAGTACAGCTTCAAGAATTGAGCACAAAAACGAGACGCCAATGGCGACAAAAATGTAGGTAGCCAGTAGTAGCATAACGATATTGATCCCATAAAATGGCGGGTTGCCAGCTATCAGTATTGCTGAGAGATGAAGGAATAAAAGGGAAAGAATGCTGGATTTTGTGAACTTGCGCTCAGTTTATGGTTAAAGAGGCACCATATAGGTTGCTAAAGTCCGACAAACCTTTGCCAGCAAGGCTTCTTTTGAATTAGAGTTGTTACGTCTTACGAAACAAAAGAAGGGAAAACCTAATGAACAAGACCCAACTGATCGACCTTATCGCAGAAAAAGCAGACCTGTCTAAAGTACAAGCGAAGGCTGCGCTAGAAGCGACTTTAGGTGGAGTGACTGAAGCATTGAAAGAAGGTGATCAGGTTCAATTGATTGGTTTCGGTACTTTTAAAGTAAACCATCGTGCAGCACGCACTGGCCGTAACCCACAAACAGGTAAAGAGATCGAGATTGCAGCAGCAAATGTACCAGCGTTTGTTGCTGGTAAAGCGCTGAAAGACGCCGTTAAGTAAAATGAGACTGCCAGGGGAGTTCCTCTGGCAGCTTTTTATGACGCGTAATATTACAGGCTTAATTTTTACTTTTCTTCTTGTCGGGTGCGCCCAGATCGGCACGACACCGTCAACCACAATTACCCCTATTCAAAAAATCAGCAGTGCACATGTCTTAGATGATCTCAGTTACCTGCTTTGGTTAGAGCAACGTGGTCAGCGTCCGCTTCGTCTTCGTGTTCAGCTATTGGACCAAGCCGAACAACGTGCTGAAGGGCTTTACCTGTGGCGAGAGGGGTTGCTGAGAGAGGTTGAGCAGCAAGGCCACATGGATGGTAAGCTGTACCATTTAGTGGTGCGCTATGACACGGCAGGCGATCCTGTCTATCAACGGTACTTGCTTAACGATAAAGTCATGCCACTGAAAGAGATCGAGCTACATAAGCTATATCAACAGGCCAGCGATGCCTTGCAACTGGCACGCTCAACAACAGCGGAAGGCTATGAGCTGTGGCAAGGATATTGGACGTCTGAGGGGTATGTTGATTGCAAAGGCAGCCGATATGGCACCGAATTTCAAGTTTTGCCGTCTGAAGCCGATCTGCGTCAATGGCAAGAGAAAGGGACCGTGGTTAGCCTTATGGCAAAACAGCGACGTCTATCCGGACAACGTGTCTTACAGCATGCCTATGTCGTCGCAGCGCCTGAGCAACAAACGGAATGCTTTGTATCGCAGTTGAGCAGAGAATAAAAAACGCGCTAACTTAGCGCGTTTTTTTATGCTTGAGATCTTTCGGCGTTATTTCTGTGCTTGCTCGCGAGCAATGGCGCGATAGCCGATATCATCACGGTGGAACATTCCATCCCAACTAATCTGTTGAGCAAGGGCATAAGCACGCGTTTGCGCTGCAGCAACGGTTTCACCCATAGCGGTTGCACAAAGAACACGACCACCATTGGTAACGATATTGCCGTCTTTTGAAGCCGTACCGGCGTGGAAGACTTTTTCGCCGTCAACATCTGTGGTTGGTAGGCCTGCAATCACATCCCCTTTCGGGTACGCCGCAGGGTAACCTTGTGCTGCCAGCACGATACCGATGGACGCACGTGGATCCCATTTCGACTCAACAGTATCAAGTTTACCTGTTGCGCCAGCGACACAAAGCTCAACCAGATCAGATTGGAGACGTAGCATGATAGGTTGAGTTTCTGGATCGCCAAAGCGACAGTTATACTCGATAACCTTTGGTGTGCCATCAGCCATAATCATCAAACCGGCATAGAGGAAACCCGTGTATGGATTACCTTCAGCGGCCATGCCGCGTACCGTTGGATAAATCACTTCATCCATCACGCGCTGGTGGATCTCAGCCGTTACCACTGGTGCAGGAGAGTATGCCCCCATGCCACCAGTATTTGGGCCTGTATCGCCATTACCGACACGTTTGTGGTCTTGGCTGGTCGCCATAGCAAGAACGTTCTCGCCATCAACCATCACAATGAAGCTCGCTTCTTCGCCGTCCAAAAATTCTTCGATAACAACACGGTGACCTGCTTCGCCAAAGGCATTGCCGGCCAGCATATCACGTACGGCTTCTTCCGCCTCTTCAACCGTCATCGCGACAATCACGCCTTTACCTGCGGCTAAGCCGTCAGCTTTAACCACAATTGGTGCACCATTTTCACGAATGTAAGCCAAGGCAGGCTCAATCTCAGTAAAGTTTTGGTAGTAACCGGTAGGAATGTCATGGCGAGCAAGGAAGTCTTTGGTAAAGGCTTTTGAGCCTTCAAGTTGTGCGGCAGCAGCGGTTGGACCGAAGATGGCTAAGCCCGCTTCGTTGAATGCATCAACAACACCGATAACTAAGGGGGCTTCTGGGCCAACGATAGTTAGGTCAATGCTGTTCTCTTTGGCAAAAGAGACCAAAGCAGGGATATCTTCAACACCAATGGCGACGTTTTCTAGTTTTGGTTCTAGTGCGCACCCCGGGTTACCTGGTGCCACGAAGACAGTGGCTACTTTTTCAGATTGTGCCGCTTTCCACGCCAATGCGTGCTCACGACCACCGCCACCTATTACAAGAACTTTCATCGTAATTCCTTTAATCATCTAAGAGATAGGCCCTTGAATGGCTCAAGGGCTAAATCGTATTTTAAGCGTCCAGCTTAGTGACGGAAGTGGCGCATACCTGTGAAAATCATCGCCATGCCGTGCTCGTCGGCTGCTTCGATAACTTCATTGTCACGCATAGAGCCGCCCGGTTGAATCACGCATTTGATACCCGCTTCGGCTGCCGCATCAATGCCGTCGCGGAACGGGAAGAATGCATCAGATGCCATCACACAACCTTCAACTTGTAGACCTTCGTCAGCGGCTTTGATACCTGCAATTTTTGCAGAGTAAACACGGCTCATTTGCCCTGCGCCTACACCGATGGTCATATCGCCTTTAGAGTACACGATAGCGTTAGACTTCACATACTTTGCGACTTTCCAGCAGAACAGAGCATCTTTTAGCTCTTCTGCTGTTGGTTGGCGTTTTGACACCACTTTAAGGTCAGACTCTGAAACCATGCCTTGGTCGCGGTTTTGAACCAATAGACCGCCATTGACGCGCTTAACATCAAAGCCCGTTGTCTTGGTTGACCATTCACCGCACTCAAGTAGGCGTAGATTCTTTTTCGCCGCGACGATGTCGACCGCTTCAGCCGATACTGAAGGAGCAATGATCACTTCAACGAATTGGCGCTCAGTGATCGCGGTAGCGGTCGCAGCATCGAGCTCACGGTTAAACGCGATAATGCCGCCAAAGGCCGACGTTGGGTCTGTTTTGAACGCACGGTCATAAGCTTCAAGGATGTTCTCGCCCAGAGCAACACCACATGGGTTAGCGTGTTTAACAATCACACAGGCAGGCTCGTCGAACTCTTTCACACACTCTAATGCGGCGTCAGTGTCGGCGATGTTGTTGTATGATAACGCTTTTCCTTGGATTTGACGTGCAGTCGAAACCGACGCTTCTTCAGGATTGGCTTCGACATAAAAAGCAGCATCTTGGTGGCTATTCTCGCCGTAACGCATATCTTGTTTCTTTTCGAACTGCATGTTGAAAGTGCGCGGGAATTGAGATGTCTCGTCACCTTCTTTGTTGTCACCGTAGCTTGGTACCATGGTACCGAAGTAGTTGGCAATCATGCCGTCGTAAGCGGCGGTGTGTTCGAAGGCTGCAATAGCGAGGTCAAAACGTGTTGGATGCGTTAACGATAGCTCGTTCGCATCCATTTCTGCAATAACGCGCCCATAGTCGCTGGCCTTTACGACGATGGTGACATCTTTATGGTTTTTCGCAGCACTACGTACCATGGTTGGGCCGCCGATGTCGATGTTCTCTACTGCATCTTCCAACGTGCAGTTAGGGTTGGCAACAGTCTGTGCAAATGGGTATAGATTAACGACCACCATATCGATTGGTTCGATACCGTGCTCCGCCATTACTGCGTCATCTTGAGCACGACGCCCAAGTATCCCGCCGTGCACTTTCGGGTGCAATGTTTTTACCCGTCCGTCCATCATTTCAGGGAAATTAGTGTAATCAGATACTTCCGTAACCTTAACACCTTGCTCGGCCAATAAGCGGGCTGTACCGCCAGTTGACAGAATCGCAACACCACGCTCAGCGAGTGCCTGAGCAAATTCAACAATACCAGTTTTGTCCGACACGCTAATTAGCGCACGGCGGATAGGACGCGCGTTTTCCATTGCAGTTATCTCTCAAAGATAAGGGGATAGGATATTCACTAAAGCCAACATGAAAACCATGATGTTGGGTTTTAGTGAGCACCCGATGATGTGGTGCGTATTCTACTATAAAAAGATGACGCAATCGATTGCTATCTCAGTTTTTGACTTTATTTTCGTCGTTGGGTTGTTGAGTGGGCCATTAACGTTGCGGTTATGGCGGCGTGACTGTTTGCTATGTGATTGGGGTGGGTCGTGGTGTGGCAGAAGGGATCTCACATCTCTATCTTTATTTATTAGGCGCAATAGCTCAATGTGTGCTAGCGTGCTTTTTTGAATATCAAGAAGGGTTTACTATGATTAACGTCAATCAATACTTTGATGGAGCTGTCGCGTCGCTAGGGTTTGAACACAAGGGTGACAAAACCAGTGTTGGCGTAATGCAGCCTGGTGAATTTAAGTTTACAACCGCTGCACCAGAACGAATGACAGTGATTAAAGGGGCGTTAACGGTGAAGCTGCCTGGCCATGTCGATTGGGAAACTTATTCAAATGGCGATAGCTTTGAGGTTCCGGGTGACTCGAGCTTTGAAGTGACCGTGATTGATCCGACAGCCTACCTTTGTGATTACCTATAGTCGTCGCTACCAGCCGTGAACCTTACTGCCTTACCCATCATCTCTGATGGGTAATGGTGGCATCCTGTTGATGATCAGAATAAAAGCTTGAGAAAACTAGGCTGACTCACGTTCAATTAACTGAGATGGCATGATAACCACTTCTGCTTGTAAGTTAGGTTGCTTAAATCGAGCGACTAACTGCTCCCCGGCACGTACGCCTATCTGCTTCTGATTGTTTTTCACAACACTGCTTCTCGGCTGCGATTTTATCTACTGATATATTTATTGCTTTCACATTTCTATTTTCTGCCTCGCAGCCTGACACATTAATTAGAATTCCACGCAATATAACTACTGACTGGGTCACTTCTGGTGCTTATGACTGGCTATCTTTATTTTGACAGAAGTTATAGCCAGCTACTATTGCTTTTATGGTAGTTAATCTAATTGTCGGTGGTCGTATTGTTAGTTTTGTCTATTTATATCACTGTTTTTGTTTGTTTTTTATTTACTGCTGTTTAGGTGGGCAACACGTTCATCTGTTAGCTTGTGATAATTTAGCGTTGTCACTGTGGACGTTTTTTGACCACAGTGAAACCCAATGACTTATCGCTAAAAACGGAGAATAAAATGCAAGTAAAGACGGTATTAAATGGCGTGCTGATGGGGGCGGCGTTGATGATGCTGGCGGCGTGCGGTAGCTCATCGGATGATGATGCGACAGCGGACAATACGCCTGACAAAGTCCCTGAGTTTTCAGTGTCAGTGGTTGAGAATCAAGTCGTCGAGACAGGGGAGACGTTTACATATCAGTTAGAGGTGGTGAGTGATCTGCCTGTTAGCTACAAAGTAACCGATGCGCCTAATAACTTGTCGGTGAATGCTGAAGGAGTAATACACTATACGTCTAATACGTTAGAGACGACGCAATCAGACGTAGTCATTGAAATTACGCAAAAGAAGACTGCACAGACAGAGCGTGTTTCCTTTTCCTTGCAGGAGCAGGTGTACTTGACCTTCAATGGCTTGGTGCAAGATTTCTATAACGGTGAGCCAATTGAAGAAGGGGAGATTGAGCTTCTCATTGACTCAACTTTAGTTGATCGTGCTCTAACCACAGAACAAGGAAGCTTTTCTGTTCGTGTGCTAGATATTGAAGCGACAAATTTGATGGTTATTCGTGCTAATCGCCGCGGCTACGCAGAGGATTCAGTCCGCGTTGCGCTGTCAGATTTACCCAATAATCAAAACTTGTTGCTAGCGCCCATTCATGGTCTTGTTAACTTTGACAATAGTCAGGCCAGTCAATTAGTGCTCGATAACCTTGTAATGGTTGAGTTGCCAGCGGCTAGCTTAGTGAATGCGCAAGGCGAGATCGTAACGGGTAACCTTGAAGCTGAGTTGATGGTGATTGATCCTGAGATGGATATTAACTTGATGCCAGGCGAGATGGTAACAGAGAATGCCGATGGTAGTCTTTCGCCGATTGAGTCCTTTGGTGCAATTGATGTTGAGTTTTTTGATGCTGCGGGAAATGCATTGCAGCTAGCGCCTGGGGCCGTTGCCACGATTCGTATTCCTGCCGTGGGCACTAACCCTCCTGAAACAATCCCGTTGTACTATTTTGATAGTCGCAGTGGTATTTGGGTTGAAGAGGGCAGTGCCACGCTAAGCTACGACAATGGCATGGCATTCTACTTGGGCGAGGTAAGTCATTTCACCACTTGGAATGCCGATCGACTTTACGAGATTGTTTATATCCATGGCTGTCTTGCCGATGGTGACGGAGTCCGAATTGCGAATGCGCGTATTGGTAGTGAGGGGGCTGACTATAATGGGCGTTCGTCTGTTTATAGCGATGCTGAGGGAAACTTTCAATTACCGGTTAAGCCGAACTCTACTGTTAGGGTATCAGGCATTCATGGTTATTTAAGCCAAACCACGGAGTTGCAAGTTGGATCGACAGATTTTCAGTTAAATGAGTGCTTTACGCTATCTGAGGCATTAACGACGATCACCCTGAAATGGGGACAGCATCCGCGAGATCTTGATAGCCACTTATATGGTCCCGCTGCAGCTGACATGCCGGAGTTTCATGTCTACTTTGGTAATCGCTCAGTCAATGTTGAAGGGGTGACCTACTTCTTGGATGTGGATGATACAACGAGCTATGGACCGGAGGTGGTCACTATCCCTGCCTATGCGCTTCCTGGTACGTATCGCTATCTTGTAAACCGTTTTAGTGGTGAGGGGGAAATATCATCGGCAGAGACGCGTATTGAATTTCGGATGAATAATCAACTCCATGTTCTTAGACCTAATACCGTTCAGGATAAAACGGATTGGTGGCATGTGTTGAATATCAACGTTGATGAAAGCGGAGAAGCGACGGTTACTTTTGTCGATGAGTTTGTTTCTAGCCCCGATATCAACCCAGTGCCCCAAGCGATGTCACTGTCGATTAATAATCTCGCAGAACGTCAATTGAACCAAAAATACTACAGTCATTAATTAAGTGTACGTTGCCATACAGCCAATTGATGGCTGTATGGCATTTGCAACTTTCTTCTGCCCCGCATTACACATGCTTTAAATCCGTTTGCTTAGCGTATTGATCTTTCATCACCCGTAAACTGCAATCGCGAACATCGCTAGCGCGAGTTGACTGATCCTTTAAAGGAAACTGCGCAGTGAAGATAAATGCTGACTACACTGAGTGAATTAAAAAGAGCAAGGAGTGGTTATGGTCAGTATGCTATATGTCGCCCTGACGGGGTGGCTGATCTGCTTTTTATCTATTCAGGTTATTAAAGCACGGCGTAAAGGGTTGATAAAATATGGTGATGGTGGTGATGAGCGTTTGCAAAGGGCGCGTGCAGCACACAGCAACTGTACTGAGTATGCGCCTATTGCCCTGCTACTGCTGATTGGTTTTGAGCATAACAATGGCCCGCTATGGTTGTTGCACATCTTCGGTCTGATTTTCGTGATTGGACGTTGTTATCATGCTGCCGGTATCCTTAATGATAGCTTTAACGGCCGCGCTATCGGCATGCATGCCACGCTGTGGCCAATTATTGCCCTTGGGGTACTTAATTTGTGGCTATTGCCGTGGGGATCCGTGCTGGGGCTTTAGGGGTTATACAAGTGCATCGGTGTACATATGGGGGTATATGTACAAAAAAAAGCCGCGCCCCTAAAAAGAGAAACACGGCTTAAATCAACAATTTACGAGATGAGTATTAGTTCATGCCGTATTTTTTTAGTTTCTTACGTAGAGTACCACGGTTGATACCCATCATGTTCGCAGCGCGAGTCTGGTTACCACGAGTGTACTGCATGATAGTGTCTAGTAGTGGCTGCTCAACCTCTGCTAGTACAAGCTCATACAGGTCGTTAACATCCTGACCATTCAGTTGAGCTAGGTAGTTCTTCAAAGATGCTTTCACTGAATCACGCAATGGTTTCTGTGCGATTTGATCTTGTGAAGTTACTGTGGTCACTGTTAATGGTTCAGAAGTCAGGTTTTGTTCGAACATATTCTGTAAGCTCTTCTCGAATTTATGCAACGTTGTCGAAGTAGCCTTGCAGCGCAATGAGTTGCGCTGTGGCATCCTCAATTGCGTTGAAGGTACGGCGAAAGGCTTTATCAGTGTCATGCGCCTGTAAATACCAAGAAACGTGCTTACGCGCGATTCTCGGGCCTAAGAACTCACCATAAAAGCGGTGCAGTTCAGCGACATGACCCAACATAGTTTCACTGATCTCTTCAAAAGAAGGAGCAGGAAGCGTTTCACCTGTTGTTAAGTAGTGTTGGATTTCCCGGAAAATCCATGGTCTTCCTTGTGCAGGGCGACCAATCATTAAAGCATCTGCACCGGTATACTCCAGCACAAAGCGAGCTTTTTCTGGTGAATCAATATCACCATTGGCAATCACCGGGATAGACACGGCTTGCTTAACTGCTTTAATTGAATCGTATTCCGCGTCGCCTTTGTACATACAAGCACGTGTACGACCGTGAAGGGCCAGTGCTTGTATACCACAATGCTCTGCGAGCTGTGCGATTTCGACACAGTTTCGGCTTTCAGGATCCCAGCCTGTACGCGTTTTCAGCGTAACAGGGACATCGACGGCATTTACCACCGCTGTTAGAATCTCTTCTATCAGAGCGGGATGCTGTAATAATGCCGAGCCTGCCAATCTTTTGTTTACCTTCTTGGCCGGACAACCCATATTGATATCTACAACTTGTGCGCCATGCTTAACGCTAAAGCGTGCGGCATCAGCCATCAGTTGTGGATCGGCACCTGCAATTTGAACCGAGCGAACGCCCGATTCACCTTCATGCACCATACGCTGCCTTGATTTCTGGGTATCCCAGCAATCAGGGTTAGCAGTCATCATCTCGCTTACTGCCATTCCTGCGCCAAAGCGCAAGCACAGTTCACGAAATGGCCTGTCGGTTACACCCGCCATGGGTGCGACAATCAATGGACTGTCGAGTTGATAAGAACCAATCTGCAAAAGACGTCACCTTACTATGTCAGCAAGGGCGCGCATTTTACGCATTTTTTCGCCGCCTGAAAAGACCATTTTTTGAGCATTTTGCTATTGACTAATAAAAAGTGATAAAAATTAGCCAGTTGTGCAAAAAAAAACTTCATCAGCGGCAAATTACGCTGTGTTATCAGGCTGTTACTTGTGGCCTGAAATGCGGCACCAATCCTCTTTTACTTGGGTTGGGTCTAGAGCCAATTCATCACTGTAGAAGCTTGCCACATCGTCAGCTTGGGTTGCTAAAACACCAGAAATAGCGAGTTTGCCTTGTGGCTTAACTAAGGCCTTTATTGGCCCTGACAGTTCGCGCAGTGGGCCCGCAAGAATATTGGCCACGACGATATCGGCTAATAGACCTTCAGGTTGATCTTGAGGTAGGAATAGCGCTAACTTGTCAGCGACACCATTGCGTTCAGCGTTATCTTTGGAAGCAATAATTGCTTGTGGGTCGATATCAATACCGATCACTTTTGCCGCACCTAATTTAATCGCTGCAATGGCTAAAATGCCAGACCCACAGCCAAAGTCGACCACAGTTTTACCGGTTAAATCTTGACCGTCTAGCCACTCTAAACAAAGGGCTGTGGTTGGGTGGGTCCCCGTACCAAATGCCAGACCTGGGTCGAGCATGACGTTAACCGCATTTTCGTCGGGAACATCGCGCCAGCTAGGACAGATCCATAAACGCTGGCCGAATCGCATAGGGTGGAAGTTATCCATCCACTCGCGTTCCCAATCTTTATCTTCGAGTTGTTCAACTTTGTGGGCAAAGTCATTCGCTAGCAGAGGGCTGTTCTGCAAGGCTTCAATGACCCATGTCATGTCGCTCTCAGCATCATAGAGGCCAACAATATCCGTATCTCCCCATAGGCGAGTTTCGCCCGGTAAAGGTTCGAATACTGGAGTATCTTGTGCATCGAGAAAGGTGACAGATAAAGCGCCTGTCTCTTCCATTAGCATATCACCAATGGCTTCTGCG
The DNA here is from genome assembly GCF_047250365.1 of Thaumasiovibrio clandestinus. Taxonomy (NCBI): domain Bacteria; kingdom Pseudomonadati; phylum Pseudomonadota; class Gammaproteobacteria; order Vibrionales; family Vibrionaceae; genus Thaumasiovibrio; species Thaumasiovibrio clandestinus. The sequence goes on along the minus strand of NZ_JBLBVL010000022.1, from coordinate 44,848 downwards.
TTATCGGCAGTGGCGTTGAGTTTGAGTTGAATCCAAGGCATGATTGCTCACTCTGAATAAAGTCATAAAAAGATGGCGCGCAGTCTAGCATGAAAGCTCACTGCGCGCGCTGTGATTACTGCGCCAGCTCAGCATGGCGAGTTGGCTGTGTGAGTAGGCTTACGGCAACAAAACTGATCAAGCCCAAGCTTAACGTTGGTACGATAATATGTACGCCGTGAAGATCCGGTTTAATGACACTGAGGGTGATGTAAGAGACCAGCCCCACCAGCATTGAGCTGAACGCGCCGTGTGCATTTGCTTGTTTCCAGTATAGCCCGAGTACTAAAGGCCAAAGGAAAACCGCTTGTAGTGCCCCCATGGCAGTGAGGTTTAACCAAATAATCATCTGCGGAGGATTGGTGGCTGCGACGAACACAATCACGGTAAAGATAACCGTTGTCCAGCGTGACAACTTGCTGAGCTTGTGGTTGTCACTGTTGGCTTGCGGGTTAATGTAGTTTAGGTAGAGATCTTTCACCATGGTGGCAGAAGCCTGAATCAGCTGTGAATCAATGGTCGACATAATCGCCGCCATTGGTCCGGCCAGAAAGAGCCCTGCAACGAATGGTGGCAGCACTGTCATCATTAACGTCGGCATGATCTGATCGGGCACCGCAATTTCGGGCACGATGGCACGGCCTAATGCCCCCGCAAGGTGCATACCCAGCATTAAAATTGCCATCATAATGGTGCTAATGACTATACCACGGTGAAACGCGCGGCTATCGCGATACGTCATACAGCGAAAGGCTGCGTGAGGCAGACCAATAACCCCGAAGCAGACCAGTATCCAGAAGCTCAGAATAAATGGTTGGCTAATGAAGCCATCTGGCCCATGCGGAGAGACCAACCCTGGGTCGATGCGATGAAGTTCAGTGACTAGGTTCCCTAAGCCGTCTCCAGCGATAAGGACCCCTATTAATAACGCGAAGGTACCAATTAGCATCATAATGCCTTGTAGGCTATCAGTCAGCGCGACGGCACGAAAGCCGCCAATGGAGGTATACAGTCCGACGGTAATTGCGAAGATGCTCAGAGAGGGCAAATAGCCCAAGCCTGTTACGGTTTCAAGTAAGCGGGCTGCACCAACGAATTGCACTACCATGGTACCGAGAAAGGCCAGCAGTAAGGCTACCGAGGCAAGGATAACCACACCGCGATGCTGGTAACGCGCATAGAGCATATCGTTGATGGTGAGTGCATTATGGCGTCGCGCTTCAATGGCAAATTTCTTTCCTAGCACGCCTAACGTTAACCAAGCTGCTGGCAATTGAATCATAGCCAGCAATACCCAACCTAAGCCAAACTGATAGGCCGCACCAGGCCCACCAATAAAAGAACTGGCACTGGCATAGGTTGCCGCTAATGTCATGGCGAGCATAAAGCCCCCCATGGTGCGGTTGCCAACAAGGTACTCGGTTAGAAAGTTGCCTTGTTGAGCACGACGAGACCACCAAGCGATAGCAAACATCGCGGCTAAGTAAAGAACAACAGGGATAAGTAGAGGATTATTCACTCTCTTCCTCCACATCCAGAGGCATGTCACGGTAGACGAACTTCACCATTACGGCGCATAGCAGTGTAAAAATAATGGGTCCGGCGACACAGGCGAGCAGAAACCATAGTGGCATTCCCCAGTAAAGTGTGGGTAATGCTTCATCTTGTGGTGCAAAGCCATAGGCTGAGCAATACCACCAAACAAAGTAGGCGAGAGCGAGACCTAGCGCCCAGCGCGCTTCGCGATGCGCTTGATGGTAACGAGATAGCAGAGTGTGCATGCGAACTCCTTTGACAGCGTGCCGATGCATGATATGTGCGTTAAAAACGCGCATTCTGGCAAAAGCGGCGACGAAATGCCATGTTTTCCTGTATCGAGATCTAAGTTTGATCGGTGACAGATCAGAAAAGGCAGTCTTATCGACTGCCTTTGTATTTGATTTTAGTGTGTTACTTGATGCTATTGTAAGCCGAGTTTTTTCTCAAGGTAGTGGATGTTTGCACCACCATGCTGGAAGTTTTCGTCTTTCATAATATCAAGCTGTAGCGGGATATTGGTTTTGATACCACCAATGATCATTTCACTGAGTGCATTTTTCATGCGTGAAATGGCAACATCACGGTTTTCACCAAAGCAGATCAGTTTACCGATCATGGAGTCATAGTAAGGCGGAACAGTATAGCCCGTGTAGATATGCGACTCCCAACGTACGCCCATGCCACCCGGTGAATGGAAGCGATCAATTTTCCCCGGACAAGGCAAGAAGCGCTCAGGGTCTTCGGCGTTGATACGGCATTCAACGGCATGGCCACGAATTTGGATATCATCTTGAGTGAATGATAACGGCTGTCCTGCTGCAATGCGTAGCTGCTCTTTGATAAGGTCAACGCCAGTCACCATTTCTGTTACTGGGTGCTCTACTTGAATACGGGTGTTCATCTCAATGAAGTAGAACTCGCCGTTTTCATATAGGAATTCAAATGTGCCCGCGCCACGATAGCCGATCTCTAGACAAGCACGAGTACAACGCTCACCAATGTACTTACGCATCTCTTCGGTGATGCCTGGTGCCGGTGCTTCCTCAACCACCTTTTGGTGACGACGCTGCATAGAGCAGTCACGCTCACCTAAATGAATCGCACCACCTTGGCCGTCGGCAATAACTTGCACTTCGATATGACGTGGGTTTTCAAGGTATTTCTCCATGTAAACCATGTCATTATTGAAACACGCTTTTGCTTCTGCGCGGGTCATTGCGATCGATTCAACCAAGTCTGCATCACTGCGTACCACACGCATACCACGACCACCGCCGCCGCCAGACGCTTTAATGATAACGGGATAGCCGATGCGCTTAGCAAAGGCGCGGTTCTTGGTATTATCATCATCCAGTGGACCATCAGATCCTGGAACACAAGGTACGCCAGCTTTTTTCATTGCGGTAATGGCAGAGACTTTGTCACCCATTAAGCGGATCGTTTCTGCTTTCGGACCGACAAAAATAAAGCCACTGCGTTCCACTTGCTCTGCAAAATCGGCATTCTCTGACAGAAAGCCATAGCCAGGGTGGATAGCCACTGCGCCAGTGATCTCTGCGGCAGCAATAATGCGTGGAATATTCAGGTAACTTTCCATTCCGCTGGCAGGACCAATACAGATCGCTTCATCAGCTAATAGAACGTGCTTTAGGTCTCTATCGGCTGTTGAGTGAACAGCGACCGTTTTAATACCAAGCTCTTTACATGCTCGCAAAATGCGCAAGGCGATTTCGCCGCGGTTGGCGATTACTAATTTATCTAACATAGTCGCTCCGCGATTATTCGATCACAAACAGTGGTTGATCGAACTCAATCGCATCACCATCGTTGGCCAAAATAGCTTTAACAACCCCAGCCTTGTCAGTTTCAATCTGGTTCATCATTTTCATTGCTTCAACAATGCACAGCGTATCACCAATATTCACTTGGCTACCGATTTCGACAAATGATCCGGCTTCTGGGCTCGGTGAGCGATAGAAGGTACCAACCATTGGTGACAGAACTTGATGCCCGCTTACCGCTGGTGTTTCTGCTGGTGTTGCAGGAACCTCGGCGTGAGTAACAGCAACAGGTGCCGGTGCTGCTGTTGGAGCAGGGGCATATTGAACTGGAGCGGCAACCGTTGCAGCACGGCTGATACGCACTGACTCTTCACCTTCAGAAATTTCTAGTTCGCTAATGCCAGACTCTTCAACCAGCTCAATCAGTTTTTTAATTTTACGAATGTCCATGTCTATTTCTCTATAAATTGTTGGTGATACTGAGTTAACTCAGTTGCGTTATTTGGTTGCGTTAAGGCTACCCAAGGCGGCAGTTAACGCAAATTCATAGCCCTGCGCGCCCAGCCCGCAAATAACCCCTTCAGCTTTATCTGATAAGTAGGAGTGATGACGGAAAGGTTCTCGCGCATGAACGTTGGATAGGTGCACTTCGATAAAAGGGATAGCAACGCCCAGCAAGGCATCACGTATCGCAACACTGGTATGAGTAAATGCGGCAGGGTTGATGATAATAAAATCAACCTGACCTAACGCCTGATGAATAGCGTCGATAATCAAATGTTCGGCATTTGACTGAACATGCTGCAAGTCTACATTGGCTGCTTGGGCTTGCTTTTTCAGCCGTGTAACGATGGCATCAAGGCTATCATTGCCGTAGTGCCCTGGCTCACGCGTGCCCAGTAGGTTCAGGTTAGGTCCATTTATTAACAAAATGCGTCGATTTGCAGGCATATTTGGTATAATCCATTTAAAATGCAGGTAAAAGTAGTTAACTTGAAATTACGCTCATAGCATAGTGAGTTTTAACGAAGCATAGGTGTCTTTCTTGGTTTTCCTGCAATTATAGAGAATTCGCTGCAAATCGCAGCAAAATACTGGTCTTATCTCATCAAAAGCTTCTAATTTGTTCAATGGTGAATATCTATTGATTAGACATAATAACGACACGCCTGCTCGATTTTTGTACTGATTTATGTCGAAACTGGAGTGGTGCTCACAAAAAAGCCGCCTCAGAGAGGCGGCAAAGGAGTGTATTACGTTATTTGGTAACCTGTTATAGCACTTGCTGTTTCTCAGCAATGAGCTTGTCGACAACACTTGGATCGGCCAAGGTAGAGGTATCACCTAAGTTACTGGTGTCGCCGGTGGCAATTTTACGCAGAATGCGGCGCATGATTTTGCCTGAACGTGTTTTTGGCAGTGCATCAGTCCAGTGCAGAAAATCAGGGGTTGCGATTGGACCTATCTCTTTTCGCACCCACTCTTTGACTTCTTTATGTAGTTCAGCACTGGGGATTTCACCGGCGTTCAAGGTGATGTAGGCATAGATAGCTTGGCCTTTGATATCATGAGGAACGCCGACAATTGCTGCTTCGGCGATTTTGTCGAAAGCAACTAACGCTGATTCAATTTCAGCCGTACCCATGCGGTGGCCAGAGACATTTAATACGTCATCGACACGGCCGGTAATCCAATAGTAACCATCTTCGTCGCGGCGCGCGCCGTCACCAGTGAAGTACATGCCTTTAAAGGTAGAGAAGTAAGTCTGTTCAAAGCGATCATGGTCACCATAGACAGTACGCATTTGGCCCGGCCACGAATCGAGGATAACGAGGTTACCTTCTGTTGCACCATCTAGTAGGTTCCCCATATTATCGACCAAGGCAGGTTGTACGCCAAAGAAAGGACGCGTGGCTGAACCGGGCTTGAGTGCGGTGGCGCCAGGCAATGGCGTGATTAAGATACCGCCAGTTTCGGTTTGCCACCATGTGTCGACGATTGGGCAACGGCTATCACCGATGGTGCGATGGTACCACTCCCAAGCTTCGGGGTTTATTGGTTCGCCAACTGAGCCCATAATACGCAGTGAACTGCGCTGGGTATCTTTAATCGCTTCTTCGCCCTTTGCCATTAAGGCACGAATGGCGGTAGGAGCAGTATAGAGAATAGAGACTTGATGCTTGTCTACCACTTGACTCATGCGATTTACATCAGGGTAATTTGGTACACCTTCAAATAAAATCGTGGTCGCACCATTAGACAGTGGGCCATAGACAAGGTAGCTGTGTCCGGTGATCCACCCGACATCGGCGGTACACCAGTAGATGTCGCCTTCTTGATAGTCGAAAACATACTTGAAGGTCATGGTGGCATAAACGAGATACCCACCAGTGCTATGGAGTACACCTTTGGGTTTCCCTGTTGAGCCGGAGGTATAGAGGATAAATAACGGATCTTCCGCATTCATTGGCTCAGGCTCGCAGTTGCTTGACGCAACGGCAGTGGCTTCATGCCACCAGACGTCGCGGTGGCTGTGCCATTCTACGTCATTGCCAGTACGTTGGAAGACGATGACTTTTTCAACGGTTTTGACGTCAGGGTTGGTCAACGCTTCATCAACATTTTTCTTCAGAGGTACAGCTCGACCCCCTCGTACGCCTTCGTCAGCAGTAATGACCACTTTGGCGTCCGAATCGATGATACGGCCAGAGAGTGCTTCAGGGGAGAAGCCACCAAAGACGATGGTATGCACGGCGCCTATACGGGTACAAGCCAGCATCGCAATAGCAGCTTCGGCGACCATCGGCATGTAGAGACAGACGACATCGCCTTTGCGAACGCCTTGGCTTTTTAAGGCATTGGCAAACTTGCAAACTTGCTCATGCAAATCGCGATAGGTCAGGGTAGCGTCGTCGTTAGGATCATCGCCTTCCCAGATAATGGCCACTTGATCACCGCGGCTTTCGAGGTGACGATCAATACAGTTAACTGAGACATTTAACTCACCATCTTCAAACCACTTAATGCCGACATGACCCGTATCGAATGAGGTCGATTTAACTTTCGTGAAGGGGGTCATCCAGTCGACAATCTGCCCGTGCTCGCGCCAAAACCCCTCTGGATTAACCACAGATTGCTGGTACATTTCACGGTATTTAACATCGTCAATATGTGCTGCTGTCGCTAACTCGGGTTGTACGGGGTAGATATGGCCTTCGCTCATCCTGATCTCCTTTCTGCCTCTTGCGGCGGGATTCCTCTTGATTTGTATTAATAAAAGTGACGGATCTTGGCTAGAACGGCAATTAGACTTTCGGATATATCATGACCAGCGATTATCGACTTAATGGGGCTATTGACGCTGTTACCACCTTATTTCAATCGGTTAGGGGCGCGAGTTTAGTGACAAACCCCCGTGAGTTAGACGAACGTAGATAAGGGCTGCGGTAATTGCATCTTCTAATGCATCGTGCCTATCCGGAATGGGAAGATTGAGTTGGCGACTGATGGCGTCGAGGGAGAGATCGCAATAGGCATTAGGCAATATCCGATCTAAGCGCTGATGATAAAGGGTCGAGACTTCGACTAAGCGATTGGGCAGTGGGAAGTCGAAGTAACGTTTAAAGTACCGATCGAGTATCTGTTTATCATAGCGGATGTGATACCCCACCAGAGGGCGGTTGCCAATAAACGCCATCAGTTCGCTGAGGGCGCTTTCTACTGATTGGCCCTGATGAAGATCCTGATGCCGTAAACGGTGTATGGTGACAGAATCCGCATTTAGGCTGCTAGGGGCTTGAAGAGTTAAGGTGAGAGATTGGCTGGTCAGAATCCGATTGGCTTGGATCTTCGTTGCAGCAATCGTCACCAGTTCGGCACTGTTAGGGTTGAGGCTGGTGGTTTCACAGTCGAGTGAAACAAGTTCATCCCCTTTATAGCGTTCGAATAAAGAACGGTATGATGAAGCGCGTAATTTGTGCCGATACCAACAGCGAGTGACAATGTTCATGGATAACCCTCTTAATCGCGTATTTGATAATGAAACGCCAGCCATTGCTGGAACTTCTTAACGACATGCAGGCTGTGGCGTAATAGGTCCCGCTCACTGCGTTCTAGGCTTTCTGTGTGCAAAATGGTCCCTGCACTGGGATCATTCAGTTGTTGGCGTAAACGTAGCTTAATAAATAGCTTCAATGCTTCGCTAAGGTTGGCCACGGTATCCGCTTCAAGAACGCCTTGCTGCAGCAAGGCCTCAAGGCGCAAGAACGTGTTGGTGACATCGATCCCCTTTTCTAGGCTTACTGTTCGCACACCATGCACGATAGGAAAGATGCCGCCTTTTTTTATGTCTAAGCCCTGATGGCTTTTTTTCAATTTGCCGAAAAGGGTGAGAGGCACGCTAAACTGCAGGGCGGGCCGCACAAAGGTGGCCAGCAATAACTGCTGCTGTTTCATCTCCCTTTGCAGCGTATGCGCGAGGCTATTGAACAGTGATAAGTTGCCAGCCACCGGATGAGCATCGGCCAAAATGGCGAGAGAATACAAGCTTTCATCTGTGCCGCGAGCTTTCGCTTGTACTATCTGTTTTTGCCACTGTTGCTGCGACTTAACCCATTGTGGGTTATTGACCATGACATTCCCGGGGCAAGGCGGGTAGCCAAGGTGGATTAAGGTTTGTGATAAACGTGCCATACACGCCTGTGCATCCGGCCACTCGATGTCATTGCGCAGTATGAGTGCGTTGTCTTGATCGGTTTTTAAGATTTGTTCACCGCGCCCTTCTGAGCCCATCACGATAAGGCAACAGTGTTGTTGCATTTCGATAGGGACATGGAGCTGAAAGGCTTTTTCTATGATGCGTTCATTGACGGAGGCGATAAGTTCCATCACAAAGCGGGTGTGGATACCGTTATTGAGTAATGTTTGTACTAGCTTTGGTTGGCTATTGGCTGCCAAGGCCAGCTCATCAATGGTTTCTGCACGGGCGATACGCAGCGTCAGTACATGAGAGTGAGTGGAGAATAGACTGAGGATCTGCGTCAAATCGAGCATGCCAGCGATGTCGTCATCACGCATCACCAGCACGCGCTTTACCTTATTACGCGTCATCGCCATGGTGGCATTAAATAAGTACTCACCGAAGCGCACGCTGACGACTGGCGTGGTTGCGATCTGACCGACCGGCGTCTCGGCATTATTGTGATCGAGTAAGGTAGCATGTAATAGATCGGTGCGGGTGATGATGCCAATCTCATTCGGCATCTGCACAAAGGCGCAATCGATATTGTCTTGCTGCATGCGCAGTGTTGCTTGATAGAGGGTGGTGGCCTCATCAATCACAATGCAGGGTTGGATATTGTCTTCATCAATGCGAGTTAAGATAAATTCCGCCAAGTTTTGCTGTTGATGCGCCGTTTCAAGGAGCTGTTGTCGCGCAGCTAGGTTGCTATCAAAGTAAGCGGCGAAGTCCGCATTGGCCTGATAGAGCTCAATAAAGCATGCCTTGCTGAGCAGATAACAGAGCGTATCTTCAAGAGCGACATAGCTATGTTTACACTGAGGTTCAAATTGCGCACGTACATCAAAGAGGTCATCTTGAGTGTAATGACTGAAAAGTGTACCGCTATCGTTATCACGCTCTTCTACCACCCCTTTGATGATAATGAATAACGACTGACATGTTTGCCCGCCGTCGATAAGCGTATCGCCTTCACGATAATAGGCAACATCTAGGGCGTGCTTGAGCTGCTTTTGCTGCGCGGAAGAGAGGCGGTTAAATGGCGCTAAGCTGGTATCAAATTTCTCAGGCATTCTGACTCCATAAAGCCGAAGATTCTATTAGATAGTGTGTACCACGGAAGGCAAAGGCTCTAGCCGACTTTAGTCTATGCGGATGAATAATGGTGCGACAGTGAGTGTGGTCAGGCATAATGCGGGCGAAAGAAGTCTGCTGTTCGCGATGCGTTATCAAGTATAAGGATTATTCAATGTTACGCCCATCTCCCTATGCCTACACCTCTCAATACCTTTTTGGTTTCTTTTTTAGTTACGGTATTTATTTACCCTTTTGGGCTGTTTGGTTTGCTTTTATGGGAATGGAAGCAAAGGAGATAGGGTTGTTAACCGGGCTGGGATTGATTACTCGGGCTGGGTGCAACTTGCTGTTAACGCCACGTATTTATCGCCCAGAGCAATTGTTGCCGGCTATCCGCTGGATCACCGCAGCCAGCGCAGTGGTTGTAGGTCTGCACCTGTTTGTTGGGGGGGAGTTTTGGCTCTTGGCGCTGATCACCATACTGTTTAATATTTGCTACGCACCATTGATCCCATTGGGGGACTCTTTAACCAACTATTACCAGGTAAAGCAGCAGTTAGACTATGGTCGTACCCGTTTATGGGGCTCGATTGCCTTTGTGGTGGGTAACTGGGTGGTGGGGAGCATGACGGAGCAGTATGGTGAGAGTGTCATTCCATGGCTCGCGCTGGCCGGGCTGATAGCTGCAATGCTGCTAAGCTGCCGCACTCCCACTTTACAACCGATAAGTAGCGTAACTCGAGCCAAGCGGCCCTCACTGCGACAGTTATTTCGTCGTGGAACCGTGGTGCGTTTCTTGCTGATCACCTCGTTGTTGCAAGGTAGCCATGCCGCCTATTATGCATTCAGTGCTATTTCATGGCGTGAGCTTGGCGTAAGCGATTCATTGATCGGTGTGTTGTGGAGTATTGGTGTGATGGTCGAAATTGGCGTCTTTCAGTTTGGTGGACGCTTTTTCCTCACTTGGCCGATTCACCGTATGATGCGCTTAGCAGCCATGGGGGTGGTGATACGCTGGGGGCTATTAGGTACAGTCACAAGTGTCTGGTGGCTGAGCATAGCGCAATCGTTGCATGGTATTACCTTTGCAGTGGCGCATCTGGCGGCCATTCGTTATATACAGCAACAACATGAAAGTGAGCGTGTAGCATGGCAATCACTGTATAACGCCATTCCCCTTGGTTTGATGATGGGCGGACTGAGCATTTTGTGTGGACCGCTGTATGCCGTATTACATCAACACGTTTTCCTCGTGATGGCACTGTTTGCTATTCCAGTATTTTTTATTCGCATTCAGAGTCATGGGCCGTTATGTGCGCAGAGATCGGCGGAAAAGGACTAACGGTTCTCAATCCGATGATGCAACAACAATTAGTACTAGAGTCAGCGTGTAAAGGTGCTTATCCTGTTGTAAGGGAAATGTAAAAGGATGTTGCGCGATGTCACAAGGATGGGTGGTGATTCCGGTCTCATTGGTGTATTTGGGACTGCTGTTTTTAATTGCTTGGTATGCCGATCGGCGATCACAGTGGCTGGCTCGTTGGCAACCTTGGATATATAGCCTATCGATCGCGGTATATTGCACCTCGTGGAGCTTTTTCGGTACGGTTGGTCAAGCGAGCGAAAACATGTGGTCGTTTTTGCCTATCTACTTTGCCCCTATCTTGGTCTTTACTCTGTTCTGGCGTGTATTTGCCCGAATAATACTGATCGCCAAGCGAGAGCACATTACCTCCATTGCTGATTTTATTGCTGCCCGCTATGGGAAGTCGCAAGGGATCGCCGTGTTGGTCACTATTATCGCAGTGATCGGCATCTTGCCTTATATCGCCTTGCAGTTGCGCGGAATTACACTCGGTATCGCCCAAGTAGCACCTGACTTAGTGGTGCTAGACAGTGGTCAGTCGGGCTTTTATGCCGGGGTCGTAGCCTTTGGTTTAGCGGTATTTACAGTGTTGTTCGGTACTCGGCATATCGACAGTACCGAGCACCATCGTGGCATGATGACCGCTGTGGCATTTGAGTCAGTAATTAAGCTGGTGGCCTTTTTGTTGGTAGGGTTGTTTGCCGTCGGTGTGCTGTTCGAACTGCCGCCAGAGGTGATCGCAGAGAGTGTTAGTCGTCGTGAGCATCCCGTTAAATGGGGCTCAATGCTGATCCATACTTTACTGACGGTGGCCGCTATTTTCTGCTTGCCTCGTCAATTTCATACCATTGTTGTCGAAAATGCACGTGCCCAAGATCTGCACGTGGCACGTAAAGTGTTTCCGATCTATCTATTTCTGATGAGCCTGTTTGTGATTCCGTTAGCGATAGCTGGCGGGGTGTTATTGCCACAAGTCAGTGCCGATACCTATGTGATTAACCTACCATTGGCGACAGGGCATTCAAGTGTGGCGTTGTTGGCCTTTATTGGCGGAATGTCGGCGGCCAGCGGCATGGTTATTGTGTCGACGATTGCGTTGGCAATTATGGTTTCGAATGACCTTGTTTTGCCTTTACTGCTACGGCGGATGCGAATATCAACGGGTGGATTTGATCAATTTGCTGGGCTGTTGCTAAATATTCGACGAGTATTAATTGCGTTGATATTGCTGGCGGCGTGGGGCTTTTATCAGGTGTTGGTGGCGATCCCTTCGCTCTCATCGATCGGTTTTTTATCCTTTGCTGCCGTGGCACAGTTTTTCCCGGCATTGATTGGTGGTATCTATTGGCGCGATGGTAACCGCAAAGGGGTGTTTTGCGGCCTGCTAGGTGGTTTTTTTATCTGGTTAGTCACCTTAATGGCGCAAACGCAGATGTTGGCGGGTAGTCCAGAAAACAATGTTTTGTTGTGGTTATTGTCTCCTCCTGCGGTTGTTGGGCTGCGAGACTTAAGTCATGTCGATTGGGGAATGTTGCTAAGCCTGTTGGTGAACAGTGCGTTGTATGTATTGGTCTCTTCCTATACGCGTGCATCGTTAACGGAGCGTTTCCAAGCCGGAACCTTTGTTGGGGCGCCGATATCAGACACAGATTCAAGCTCGGTATATCAGAGCCGCGTAACGGTGGCGGAATTAGAAGTGCTGGCAGGGCGCTTTGTCGGTCGGCAACGTGCCCGAGTCGCTTTTCAGGCGTATGCCGAGCAAAGCGGTGTGGAGTTATTGGCGCAGCAGCAGGCCAATGCTCAGCTTATTCGCCACACTGAACGGGTGTTAGCGGGGATATTTGGTGCATCATCCGCCAGATTGGTTTTACAATCAGCGCTGCAAGGGCGCGATATGCAGCTCGATGAGATCGCGACCATTGTGGATGAAGCGTCAGAACTGTTTGATTTCAGTCGCGGCTTGCTGCAAGGCGCCATCGAGCACATTAGCCAAGGGATAGCCGTCGTGGATCAGAAGCTACTGCTCGTGGCATGGAATCAGCGTTACCTTGAGTTATTCGATTTTCCACCGGGATTAGTTCAGGTTGGGAGGCCCATTGCTGATGTGATCCGCCACAATGCGAGAAATGGCTTGTGTGGTCCAGGCGATCCTGAAAAACATGTCGCTAAACGGGTGGCTTATTTGCGTGCTGGTTCGCCTCACACCTCTTCACGGGTGCGGGATGATGGCACGGTCATTGAAGTACAAGGGAACCCGATGCCAGGGGGCGGGTTTGTGATGAGCTTTACCGATATTACCCAGTTCCGTCAGACCGCCGATATTTTAAAAGAGGCGAATGAAACGTTAGAGGCGCGGGTACAAGTGCGTACACGAGAGCTGGAATCGCTGAATAAACGGTTAGTGTCAGCAACACGAAATGCTGAGCAAATGTCGCAATCGAAGAGCCGTTTTTTGGCCGCTGTCAGCCATGATTTAATGCAACCGCTTAATGCTGCTCGGCTGTTTTCATCCTCGTTAAGCGAGGTGGCCAATACGGAGGAGACCCGAGTATTGGCAAAATATATTGAAAGTTCACTGGGGGCGGCCGAAGACCTAATTACGGATTTATTAGATGTCTCGCGTCTTGAGTCTGGCAAATTAACTGCTCGGGTGGTGTCATTTGCACTTAGCGAAGTCTTCGAAACGCTCGGTGCTGAGTTCGGTGTGTTGGCTCAACAGCAAGGGATTAACTTTAAGGTGGTGAAGACTCAAGCAATTATACGCTCTGATCCCAAGTTGCTTCGGCGGGCACTCCAAAACTTCCTGACCAATGCATTTCGTTACAATCCGAAAGGGAAGGTATTGTTGGGCTGCCGTCGTTGTAACAATGGCATTCAAATTCAAATTTGGGATGATGGCCCAGGAATATCACACGATAAGCAAGCAGAGATTTTTGATGAGTTTACCCGAGGTGAAGCCGGGCAGAAAACCGATCATGGTTTGGGGTTAGGACTCGCGATAGCCCGTGGCATTAGCCGTGTGTTGGACCATCCATTGAATATGTGGTCAGCGGTGGAGCAAGGTACCATGTTCTCTTTAACCGTCCCACGCGCTGCCTTCGTGGCAACGAAAGCAGCGGCGGAGTTACCGGCGGCGGGGGCGCTGTCGGGGCTGAAAGTGCTATGCGTCGACAATGAACCGGCTATTTTACTTGGAATGCGAACGCTACTCTCGCGTTGGGGTTGTCAGATTCAGACGGCCGAAACCGTTGAGGATGTCAGTGATATTTTAGCGCAGGGCTGGCAGCCCGATGTCGTGCTGAGTGATTATCATCTTGCCGATCAGCAAACGGGCTTGCAGGCATTACAACTGTGCGGCCAAGCGCTGGAGAATGCTTTTGTTGGTGTATTGATCAGTGCCGATCGTACACAGGCGACCCAAGATGCTGCGAAGGCCAATGGCTACCACTTTATGAGTAAACCGGTGAAGCCGATTAAACTACGCAACCTGTTGAATCAGGTGCCGATGCAGGTAGAGTAGTTATTCATCTGTGAACAAGGTCTTATACACCACAAACTCCGTTCCCGTTTCGCCGAAGTAGAGCGCGTTATTAGCACTAATGACGACACGCAATTCGCTTTGTTCCAGTGGTGCGTTAGGTAAGGTGACAGTCCATGCTTTACCACTGTCATCGCTACGCTGCATGTCAATAGGGGTGGCCGCCGATTCTGTATCGTCGGCGAGGGCAACTTTTACCCCATCCAGTGGGAACACAGATGTGAGACTAAGGGTTAAGGTGTCAGTGCCTAGCTCTTCGGAGCGAAATTGCACTTTAAATTCGCCATTTTCCATATTGCAAAGTCCACTGGTATAACGGCAGTTGGATTTGCTGGCCAGCTTATAGCTCTCACCCTCTTGGGCGGCGTGTGGCTTTTCACTGACGGCCATATCGGTACCGAAATAGGCAATGATAGCGAGAATGGGGGCAATCAATAGGGCAAGAATGAAGTGTTTGCTTTTAAACATATGACGCTATCCTTGTGTCTAGATCTCTCTTATTAACCATACGGTATAATGGTAAGAAAAAAAGCCCCGAATGGGGCTTTTGTGGTCGAGGTTGGATTAGTGGTCTTGTGCCTCACCAGCGCCAGCTGGAACACGGACATGTTCGACTAAATCCTTAACTTCTTGTGGCGTTTCAGCAGTCACTTTAGAGACGGCCGTTGCGACGATGAAGTTAAACAAGGCACCGATTGCACCGAAGGCATTAGGTTCTATACCAAGGAACCAGTTGCTGCCCCAGCTTTCTAAGTAAGTCCAGTCAGAGATAAATAGAATCCCTTTGTGTTGGAATACGTAGAACAGGGTGATGGTGATACCGGCTATCATACCTGCAATAGCCCCTTCCTTATTGATGGTCTTACTGAAGATGCCCATCATTAAGGCTGGGAATATCGAAGACGCGGCGAGCCCAAAGGCTAGCGCGACAGTACCGGCGGCAAACCCAGGTGGATTGAGCCCGAGATACCCCGCGACAGCGATAGCCACCGCCATCGAAATCCGGCTGGCCAGTAGCTCCTTCTTCTCGGAGATATTCGGGTTGATGACCCCTTTAATTAAGTCGTGCGATATTGACGACGAAATGGCTAAGAGTAACCCTGCCGCCGTTGATAGTGCAGCGGCCAATCCGCCTGCCGCCACCAATGCAATAACCCAGTTAGGTAACTTCGCGATTTCAGGGTTAGCGAGTACCATAATATCGCGGTCAACTCTCAACTCATTGGTTTCAGCGTTGGACGTATACTGGATGACGCCATCGCCGTTCTTGTCATCAAAACCAAGTAGGCCCGTGGTTTCCCAGTTTTTAAACCAGTCCGGACGCTCGTCATAGGTGAGGTGCTGCCCTGGAGCGGGATTAACCGTGTCCATCAGGTTTAAACGCGCCATTGCTGCAACGGCTGGTGCAGTCGTGTACAGAATTGCGATGAACACCAAAGCCCATCCTGCAGAGGTGCGAGCATCACGTACTTTTGGCACGGTAAAGAAGCGAATAATAACGTGAGGTAGGCCAGCAGTACCAATCATCAATGACATGGTATAGACGAACATGTTGAGGGTATCACCCCGCACTTGGGTGGTGTATTCCGTAAAGCCGAGCTCGGTGACCACTTGATCTAGCCGATCCAATAAGTAGACATCGGTGCCGACCATGGTTCCTCCTAAACCTAGCTGAGGTAAAGGATTTCCGGTAAGTTGCAGCGAGATAAAGATGGCCGGAATGGTATAGGCTAAAATCAGCACACAGTATTGGGCAATCTGCGTGTAGGTGATGCCTTTCATGCCACCCATAACAGCATAAATAAACACGATACACATACCGATACCAAGGCCTGTCGCATAGTCCACCTCAAGGAAGCGACCAAAGGCAACGCCGACCCCTTTCATCTGTCCGATAACGTAAGTGACAGACGCGATAATCAAACAGGCGACAGCAACCACACGGGCTGTTTTAGAGTAAAAGCGTTCGCCAACAAACTCCGGTACGGTAAATTTACCAAATTTTCTGAGGTAAGGAGCAAGCAGCAAGGCTAGTAGAACATACCCGCCAGTCCAACCCATTAAGAAAACCGAGCCGCCATAGCCCATAAAGGCGATAAGTCCCGCCATCGAAATGAAGGAAGCAGCCGACATCCAGTCAGCGGCCGTGGCCATTCCGTTAGCAATCGGGTTAATGCCACCACCAGCCACGTAGAACTCTTTGGTTGTTCCGGCGCGAGCCCAAATGGCGATACCGATATACAGCACGAATGTCGCGCCAACAACAAGGTAAGTAATTGTCTTTAAATCCATTGCTTGCGCTCCTTATTCATCTACGCCGAATTCACGATCAATACGACGCATCTTCCAGGCGTAGAAAAAGATAATGCCGAGGAAGCAGTAGATTGAACCTTGTTGGGCAAACCAAAATCCCAGCTTGTATCCACCAATCTGAATTTGATTGAGTACATCGACAAATAGAATGCCGCAACCAAATGACACCACAAACCAGATCACCATGAGGGTTATCATGAGTTTGACGTTTTTATCCCAGTAGGCTTGGGCTCGTTCTTTATCTTCGAACGCCATGGCCATCTCCTTATGCGAGTGTTAATGAAATGTTACCTAGAGACGATAGCAGTGATTATGGCGTGTATCTGTGCAACTTTAGTCGAGCGAATTAAGTCAATTAATCGATATATCAGCCGCGTCAAAGCGGTTTGATGACGCTTTATTGAGAAAGGGAAGGGGTTGGGTTAGCCAAAAGTCTAATCTTTGAGATGGCAGCGTTGGTGATATCAGCGATTTTGATGGCGTGGTTTTTTGATGAGGCGGTTTGATGAAACATGACTCGTTCAACATCTTTTAAATAAGAAAGTCATTAGAATCGACATCCGGCAATTAGCAGTGATGATAGAAGATCGTGTTGATAACAACACAAATAGCAGAGTATGAGGCGGAACTTTAGGGTATTTTCCGCCAACAAAAGCGTTGTCACACTGCATATTTGCACATTCGTAATTATAAGGCTGATTTAGCCGCAACAACTGAGTAGTCGAAGATGAATTCAAACTGGAATGCCTATATTACCCGCCTAAAGAAAGACGTTGTCCCAGCGCTTGGCTGTACAGAGCCGATGTCTGTTGCATTAGCAGCAGCAAACTGCCGTCAATTACTTGGTCAGTTGCCAGAGCGTATGGATGTTTGGGTGAGTGGTAATTTATTCAAAAATGGCATGGGCGTCGGCGTCCCTGGAACGGGGATGACGGGGCTAAGTGTGGCGGCTGCGATTGGTGCTGTAGGGGGAGACCCAAGCGGCGGATTAGAAGTTTTGGCGACGATTACTGCTGAACAGGTTGATAAGTCAAAAACAATGTTGGAGCGCATTCATGTGGATGTTAAAGACGTTGCTGATGTGCTGTATGCCGAAGTTATTGCTTATGTGGGCGACCAACAAGCAAAAGTGGTGATCTGTAGCGACCATACTCGTATTGTACTCAAAGAGTTAAATGGCCAGATTATGTTGGATCAGGCTGAAGGTGAGATCGACACTCAGCTCGCACACCCGATTGATGAGTCGCCAATGACACTAACTAAAGTCATTGATTTTGCATTGAATGTACCGCTGGCTGATATTGATTTCATGACCCAAGCTGGCGTATTGAACAAGGCGTTGGCCGTTGAGGGTCTGAATGGCTATGGGCTGCGTATCGGCAAGATGATGACGGAGCAGGTGGATAAAAAACTGCTGTCAGATGATCTGATGACACTGGCAATGCGTTTATCTTCGGCGGCATCTGATGCACGTATGGATGGCGCGATGCTACCAGCCATGTCGAATTCAGGCTCAGGAAATCAAGGCATTGCGGCGACGATGCCGGTTGTTGCAGCTGCACAATTTCTAGGAAAAGATGATGAAACGTTAACGCGCGCTCTAACCATGAGTCACCTGATCGCCATTTATATCAAAACTTATCAGAACAAATTGTCTGCATTATGTGCAGCGAGCACGGCGGCAATGGGCTCGGGCGCAGCGATTACTTGGATGCTTGGTGGAAGCGTTGAGCAAATGGCGGCCTGCATCAGTAATATGATTGGTGATGTTGCTGGAATTATCTGTGACGGAGCGGGCAGCGCGTGTTCAATGAAGGTGTCGACATCGACGTCAGTAGCGGTAAAAGCGGCACTGATGGCAGTGAATAACTATGGTGTTAGCGACAATGAAGGCATTGTGACGGCGAACATTGATAAGACCATTGCCAACTTAGGGCACCTGACAAAGCATGGCATGCTGGATACGGATATCGAGATCATCAATATTATGCGCAGTAAACACGCCTAGGATATACAGGGGCTTAAGTAACATTAAGCCCCATGCCGTGTCAATTTTGTGCCTGTCGGTTACTTCTCTTCAAAGTTCATCTGTTGCAACACGATGACCGCCTGAGTGCGGTTTTTAACGTCGAGCTTTCTAAATATGGCGGTCATATGGGCTTTAATGGTGGCTTCAGACACATTGAGTTCGTATGCGATCTGTTTATTTAGCAGTCCATCATTGAGCATTCGCAGTACTTTGTTTTGCTGCGGTGTGAGTGTGGCAATTTTCTCTTCTAATTTTTCCATTTCAGATTGTGGGTCATCCGGCCACTGGGCGATGTCCGCTGGGTAGTAGGGGTCACCTTCAAGCACTTGATTTAATCCATCGATAAGCGTGCGCATATCACTGGATTTTGGGATGAAACCAAAGGCACCGTGGCGATAGACTTGTTTAATAATACTCTGTTCTTCATTGGCAGAGATAACCACGATGGGGAGTGTTGGGTAACGTTGGCGCAATTGGATTAGACCAGACATGCCGTTAGCACCGGGCATTTTCAAATCAAGCAGCAATAAATCAACGTCTTGCTCTTTTTCTAGCAAAATTAGCAATGAATCGAGCGAATCGGCTTCGAGTAAGTTCGCCCCCCCTATCGCCAAGTGCACAGATTGAAATAGTGCGTTGCGAAAGAGGGGATGGTCATCAGCAATAACAATGGTATTTGAGCTGTCCATGAGTGGCCACTTGTTAATGGTTTGTAATAATCTATATCACCCCATGCTCAATAGGTCAATTTGAATAGCCAGAACTATGTTATTGATCATAATTAGATTATTCGCCAATGCTTGATGGTTGATCTGTTTGGATCAACTGTGCTGCGTCGAGGTGTTGCATAAAGCGCTCTGCATTGAGAAAGCCGGTTATTCGCGCGTCTTTACGGTGATTACCTTGGCTGTCCCAGAAGTCGATGGTGGGTAAGCCAAGCACATCGAGTTGATTGAGCAGAGCGAAATCCTCGGTGGTGTTGCGGGTGACATCGGCCTGCAATAACACAAAGTGCTGTAATTGCTGTTCGACATCGGCATGATGGAATGTGTACTGCTCGAACTCTTTACAAGCACTGCACCAATCGGCATAAAAGTCGAGCATCACCGGCTTTCCTTGCTGTTGAGCTGAATCCAAAGCTTGTTGTAATGCTTCGGCATTCGTAATGCGCATGAAATTGATGCTTTGGGTTGATTTAGCTTGCGGCATAAACCACTGATGATATAGGGGCTGAACTGAGGCAAACATACCGAGAATGGCAACAATGGCAATTAAAGTGCCTCGCCAGCCGAGAGGAAGACGCGTTTTTAGGTGGTATACCCAACCGAAGAAAGTGAGCCCAAGAATGGCCCACAAATAGGGTATCAATGGTGTGGGTAAAATGCGCTCGAGCAGGAATATCGGCACGGCGAGCAAGACAAACCCAAACAGTACCTTTATCCGTTCCATCCAATCTCCACCGCGAGGCAGCAGTTGATTGCCAAATACCGCGACAGCAATGAGAGGCAATCCCATGCCGAGGGCGAGTGCATAGAGTGCTAATCCGCCAGTGACGACATCGCCACTTTGTGCCACATACAGTAAAGCGCCAGAAAGGGGCGCCGTGGTGCATGGGGAGCAGACAAGGCCGGAAATGGCTCCCATGGTAAACACACCCAAGTAATGTCCGCCTTGTTGTTGATTACTCCACTGATTCAGGCGGGTTTGCAGTGATGAAGGCAGCTGCAGGGTATAGGCACCAAACATGGCAAGGGCTAAGATGACAAAAAGAAGGCTTAGCGCAATCAATACATAAGGATGCTGCATAGCGGCTTGAAATTGCATGCCAGCGGAGGCAACGACCAGGCCCAGTAGCGTATAGGTCAGTGCCATACCTTGTACGTAAACGAGGGCTAGCCCTAAAGCTTGGCGTTGATTACGTTTACCACCACCAAGCACGATACCACTCAAGATTGGATACATGGGTAAGACACACGGGGTAAAAGCCAATCCAATCCCCAGCAAAAAGAACAGGGCCGGTGTCCAGGCTGAGCTCGCCAGTTTCGCCGCTAATGATAATTGATTGCTGTGTAAATTTGAATTTTGGGCTGCTGTGTCGTTATTCGCTATCGCATATTCAGTGTTAGTCTCTATCGGTGTGCTGTTGTTAAACGTTTGAAGGGGAGTAAAAGACTGCAGTGGAACTTGGCGCGTCTCTGGTGGATAGCATAAACCCGCGTCGGCACAGCCTTGATACGTGATCAGCACGCTGGCATTATCGCCGATGTGTGCAAGGTCGATGTTAAGTTCGACAAACTGTCGATAGATCGCGACTTCACCAAAATAAGGGTCAACGTAGGGAACCCCATCAGGAATCACCACATTGGTGATCGTCGCTCCATTGCCATCAACAACAAAAGCGTGCTGATAGAGGTAGTGCTCGGGGAGGATCTGCCAATTTAGGGTCAGCTGGTTATCTTGTTGTTGAAAGTTAAGAACAAAAGCCTCATCAACACTAACAAACCCCGTATTATTCATGCCGGGCAAGTTTAATGCCAGGACAGGGAAGGATAAACTAAATAAGATGGCGCATAAGAGTTGGTGTATTCGAGAGATTATCATCCGGCTGACTACAATATTATAAAGGTCTATTTTAAAGACCTGAGATTAGCATGTTTGGTTTCATTGCGTGGGAAATTTATTTTGTTCGACCAATACGCAAGAGAATGCATGAAATGTTTTAAACAGCGAATAAGAAAAAAGGCGCGATAATCGCGCCCTTTTTGTGAGGTGGATTGATTACAGGGTTAAACCCGCAAAAATAAAGCCATAAATAATACTGAAGAACATGCTGAGTAAGCCTGGCAACATGAAACTATGGTTAAAGATGTACTTACCAATCTTGGTTGTACCGGTTTGGTCAAAGTCGATAGACGCGATAATTGGGCCGTAATTCGGAATAAAGAAATAGCCATTTACAGCGACAAACGTTGCAATGATGACATGGACAGGCAAGCCGATAGAGATACCGAGAGGGATCAATACAGCAGTGGTTGCACCTTGTGAATTGACCATGACCGATAGAGCAAACAGTGCAATTGCAAATGCCCATGGTGCTACTTCAACAATGGTGGATACCGCCGATTTTACGTCTTCGATGTGCGCAGCTGTTAGCGTGTCGCCCAACCAAGCAATACCAAAGATGGCAACAATCGCCCGCATGCCCGCATGGAAAACAGACCCTTGTGTAATGGCATAGCCATCAGGCTTACAGATAAGAATGATCAGCGCTGCTGCGGTTAACATTACAATCTCAATGGTATCGGCCATCCCCATCGCGCTGCCATCGAAGTGAGGACGTAGCCCAGGGAAAGCGCCCATTATGACAACAGTCAGTGCAGCAACGAGAAAGATAAAGACAGATTTCTTCGCGGTAGGTGCAATAACAACATTGTCGACTTGCGTTTCTTGCTCCATTTCAGCGCGGAATGCAGGATCTTGTAGGCGACGTTGATATTCAGGATCGTCTTTTAATTCTTTACCGAGCTTGTTAACAATCAAGCATGCAGAGAACAAACCAAGGAAAGTGGCAGGGATAGTTACCATCAAGACATCCGCTAATGTAATGCCTTGTGGCTCTAAGAATGCCACACATGCCACAACGGCTGCTGCAATCGGACTGGCTACAATCGCAAATTGTGAAGCAATTACGGCCATACCTAATGGACGCTCTGGCCGAATACCGCTACGACGGCTAACTTCAGCAATAACAGGAAGAACAGAATAAGCGACGTGACCGGTACCGGCCATCATGGTGAAGAAGTAAGTGACGGCTGGAGCGATGAAAGTAATATGCTTGGGATTTTTACGTAAGATTGAGCTAGCTATTTTAATTAGGTAGCTTAAACCACCTGCGGCTTGCATGGATGCAGCAGCTGCAACAACCGCCATGATCATGAGCATGACACCAATTGGTGGGCTGGTTGGTTGTAGGCCAAATACAAAGGAGAGAATCGCTAGCCCCATTCCCCCCATGACACCTAAACCAATTCCGCCGATGCGGGCACCAATTAAGATACAGCCTAAAACGATGAGGAACTGTAATAAAAACATAATCTCTCCTAGATAAGAATAAATAGCAAATAGTCCGTGTAAGCACTTCGTTGGGCATCTGTGTCTTTAGTGTGAGTGGTGTGTTACCACGCGGTTGCGACATATACTTGAAGTGCCTTATCGATCCTCTCAAATCGATTGCTTGAATGGTATTTTAAATTAATGCTAAGGAAGTAATGATTGGGTTAGATCAACTTTATGGTGATTGGCATTATTTTTTGGGATATATGCAGTATTAGATCTTGTTTTGAATTTTCAATCCCACACATTGTTTCGTTGTGGTTTTGTTAATGCTCTGTTGTTGTTTGCGTAGTGGTGGTGAGGTGTTGCTGTTTTGTTGCGATCATGGTGGTGAAGGTCATGATGTGAAGCCGGAGATACAAAAAAGCGAGCACCAAGGCCCGCTTTTTGAACTGAAAGAGAATGCGCTTAGTTGTAACGCTTCGCTTTATATTCTGGGTTCATTAGGTTCTCAACAGAGAAGATGTCATCCAGTTGCTCTTCCGTTAGAAGGCCGCGCTCCAGCACGACTTCGCGTACGCTTTTGCCGGTTTCAGCACAGATCTTACCAACGATATCACCTTCGTGATGACCGATTAGTGGGTTCAAGTAAGTGACGATACCAATCGAGCCCATCACGTATTGCTTACATACGTCAGCATTAACGGTGATACCTTCGATGCACTTTTCACCAAGGTTGCGTGCAGCGTTGGCTAGAATCTCGATAGATTCGAATAGCGCCTGGCCAATAACAGGCTCCATCACGTTTAGCTGAAGCTGGCCCGCTTCTGCTGCGAATGTGATGGTGGTGTCGTTACCAAATACTTTGAAGCAAACTTGGTTAACAACCTCAGGGATAACAGGGTTTACTTTAGCAGGCATGATAGAAGAGCCAGCCTGCATTTCTGGTAGGTTGATCTCATTTAGACCAGCGCGAGGACCAGAAGATAGAAGGCGTAAGTCGTTACAGATCTTAGAGAGTTTAACGGCTAGACGCTTAAGTGCACCGTGAACCATAACATAAGCACCACAGTCAGAGGTTGCTTCGATTAAGTCTTCAGAAGGAACAACAGCAAGACCGGTTACTTCAGCAAGGCGTTGTACTGCAAGTTCTTGGTAACCAGTTGGAGTGTTAAGGCCGGTACCGATCGCCGTTGCACCTAGGTTTACTTCTAGCAGTAATGCAGCAGTGTGTTTCAGGCAACGAATCTCTTCGTTCACTAGAACAGCAAAAGCTTTGAACTCTTGGCCAACAGTCATCGGAACAGCGTCTTGAAGCTGGGTACGGCCCATTTTCAGTACGTCTTTAAACTCTTCGGCTTTAACTTCGAACGTGCCTTTTAGGTATTCAAGTTCTTCAATCGCTTTCATCACGCTGTTGTAAACAGCCACGCGGAAACCCGTTGGGTAAGCACAGTTAGTTGACTGACTTTTGTTAACGTGATCGTTAGGGTTTACGGTTTCGTAATCGCCTTTCTCTTTGCCCATTAGCTCAAGAGCAAGGTTTGCCACAACTTCATTTGTGTTCATGTTAACTGATGTGCCCGCACCACCTTGATAAACATCAGATGGGAACTGATCCATGCACTTGCCAGTTTCTAGAATGACATCACAAGCTTTGATGATGAACTCGCCAACGTCTGCTGGAATTACACCTAGCTCTTTGTTTGCCATTGCAGCAGCTTTTTTGGTAAATACCATGCCGCGTACGAACTCAGGCACGTCAGAAATCGTGGTCGATGAAATATTGAAGTTCTCTACCGCACGTAGGGTGTGGATACCATAGTATGCATCAGATGGGATCTGACGCTGACCCAATAGGTCTTCTTCTACACGAGTAGCAGTGTTTTGGGTGTTTTGTGCTTGGTTTTCAATCATCTGTGACATATGTCGCCTTCTAGGATTTGAAAAAAGTTGAAACTAGAACCAACTCAATCCGTGCATAGATTCCTTTCTTGCGTCCATTTGCCAAAGCAAATAACTGTCTTCTTAGACAACTAGGTGGATAATACGCTGTATTAATTCGCTAATGCAATATTACCACTGTTGATTTATCAAAGTTAACTAAATTTTGTATAGCTATGTGATTTACATCAATTACTGTAACTTATTTTTACGCGGAAAGAATTCGTTGATAGCAAATTTAACTGACTTTTTTTGCTTTCCAGTTCAAAGTGGGTTCAGCTACGTTTTGTTTGGGTGTCATCATTGCAAAACGGCAGAGTTATCTCCATATTGAAAGTGAGAGTTGTGGTGCTATTCACTGCACGTAGTTGTTAAGGGGTTGGTTGTGTTTTCTATTTTATTACTGCTATTCATCTTCGTCCCGATTATTGAAATCGCCCTGTTTGTTCAGGTGGGTGGTGTGCTTGGTTTATGGCCCACGCTGTCGCTTGTTTTGTTGACTGCCGTGGTTGGTGCGTCGCTTGTACGTAGCCAAGGGATCATGACACTAATGTCTGTCCAACAGCGTTTACAACAAGGGGAGATGCCAGCACAGCAAATATTGGAAGGGGTTATGTTAGCAGTGTGTGGGGTGCTTTTGTTGACCCCCGGCTTTATGACTGATGCATTGGGAATGCTGGTTCTTTTACCTGTGCCGCGTGCTTACTTAGCGCAAGAGATAATGAAACGTGTCAAAGTGCAGACGATGGGGCAAGCTGGTTTCCAGGCAGGGTTCGGGCATCAGCAAGACCCGTTCTCTTCACAGCAGCCTCCACATGATCGATCGCAGAGCTCGCGTAATGGTGATATCTATGAAGGTGAGTTTGAACACAAAGACGACAAAAATGACCGGCTAGGGAAGTAATTGTCTCAAGTAATGTTGGCGCAGTTTAAAGGCATACAGTAAAGCACCAGCGCCGGCGATAACATTCGCCAAGGCAATTGCGGTAAAGATACCGTCAATGCCTTGGCTGTGGCTGGCATAGATGCTCATCGGTAGCAGCAAAACAAACAGCCGAATAAAGTTACATAGCATGGCTTGTGAGGAACGTTGTAGTGCATTGAGTGCTGAAACGAGTAGCATCATACATCCTTGCATGCCGTAACTAGCAGGAACCATAATAAGGTATAGCCACAGGTTATCCTGCACGGCCGTATCGATGGTGAAAAAATAGGTAATAGGCCAAGTTAAGGGGACGAATAAGATATAGGCAAAAAGTTGAAAAAAGAAGCTAAAGCGCATCGCGTTAAATAACCCCTTAAATGCACGTAGATATAATCCCGCCCCCATATTTTGCGCCATAAACGGTGTAAATACCGAAGCAAGTGCCATCGCGACAATTAAAAGTAATGACTCTATCCGTTGTGCTGCCCCGTACGCCGCGACAGCCGCATTGCCATGAGTTGCAAGCACCCCCATTAGAATAGCTCCAGACAGAGGGGTCATGGCGTTCGATATACCAGCGGGTGTACCAATCACTAAAATTCGTCGCCAATCATGAAATAAGCCATGCCAGGTAGGAAAGGTCAGTAACCGCTCACGTACTGCCAGTAGATAGCCAGAGCCTATTAATGCACCGAGCCAGCTGATGGCGCTGGCAATAGCAGCCCCCTGAATACCTAGTTCGGGGAAGGGGCCTAAGCCAAAGATTAGCAACGGGTCGAGAAGGCCATTGATGACCCCGGCTAACATCATAATGACTGCTGGCGATCGGGTATCTCCACTGGCACGAATCGCACTGTTGCCTGCCATTGGAATAACCAATAAGGGAATGCTCCAATACCAGATAACCATATAGTCAGAAATTAATGGTAACAATGAGTGGTTGGCACCAAGGCTTGAAAATAAGGGGGTTAATGTGAGTAGACCAATCGTCGAGGCACTACATACTAAGGCAAGAGCTAGCAACAAACCATGGGTGGTTAAACGCGCAGCGACATGGTGATGTCCTTGTCCTAGCTGCTGCCCTATCAATGAAGACAGACCAACGCCGACGCCCATCGTAATGCAGTTGACGGCAAACGTAATGGGAAAAGTAAAGCTAACAGCGGCTAACGCTTCAGTACCCAGCATGGCGATAAAAAACGTATCGACCAAATTGAACAATAAAATGGCGATCAGCCCCAACACCATCGGCACAGTCATTTGGCGTAATACGCCATTAACTGGTGCGCTGAGCAAGCCATGCTTATCGTGTGGCAGTGAATTGGACGTCGCTTTTATAGTCATCGGGATGCATTTAAAGTTATCGGGTACGCGATAACCCTAATCGAAAGCCCTAATTGGTGTAAAGGGGATGAAAAAATAAAAAAAAAGTGCAGGAAGGCTTGGGTTCTGATTTTGTCATCCCCATAAATGAGTTAACTAAGTGACGCCTGACTTATTGTCGGCATTGTTCTAATCATGGATATAAATAATCAGGAGAGACGACCGATGAATATTCGTCCTTTACATGACCGCGTTATCGTAGCGCGCCAAGAAGTTGAATCAAAATCTGCTGGTGGCATTGTGCTAACTGGCTCTGCAGCAGAAAAGTCAACTCGAGGCACCATTTTAGCGGTGGGCAAAGGCCGCATCCTAGAAAACGGTACAGTTCAGCCATTGGACGTCAAGGTTGGCGATACAGTTATTTTCTCAGAAGGCTATGGCACCAAAACCGAAAAGATTGATGGTAAAGAGGTCCTGATCCTGTCTGAAAGCGACATCATGGCTATCGTTGAGTAATTCACTTCAATTTAAACAAGAATCTAAGTAAGGAAGAAAATCATGGCAGCTAAAGAAGTTAAGTTTGGAAATGACGCTCGCGTAAGAATGCTAGAAGGCGTTAATGTCCTTGCTGATGCCGTTAAAGTAACGTTAGGTCCTAAAGGCCGTAATGTTGTATTAGACAAATCATTTGGTGCACCAACCATCACGAAAGATGGCGTATCTGTCGCGCGTGAAATTGAGCTGGAAGACAAGTTCCAGAACATGGGCGCACAAATGGTTAAAGAAGTGGCGTCACAAGCCAATGACGCAGCAGGTGACGGAACAACGACTGCGACTGTTCTTGCACAATCTATTATTGCTGAAGGTCTGAAAGCTGTTGCTGCGGGTATGAACCCAATGGATCTTAAGCGTGGTATCGATAAAGCGGTTATCGCTGCAGTTGAAGAGCTAAAAGCCCTATCTGTCCCTTGTGCAGATACCAAAGCGATCGCACAGGTGGGGACTATCTCTGCGAACTCTGATACCACTGTTGGTAACATCATTGCTGAAGCAATGGAAAAAGTAGGCCGTGACGGCGTTATTACCGTTGAAGAAGGTCAAGCACTTCAAGATGAGCTTGACGTTGTTGAAGGTATGCAGTTCGATCGCGGTTACCTATCTCCTTACTTCATCAATAACCAAGAATCTGGCAGTGTTGAGCTAGAAAATCCGTTTATTCTGCTTGTCGACAAAAAAGTATCGAACATTCGTGAACTACTGCCGACATTAGAAGCCGTAGCAAAAGCATCTCGTCCGCTGCTTATCATTGCAGAAGATGTAGAAGGTGAAGCGCTAGCCACCTTGGTTGTGAACAACATGCGTGGCATCGTGAAAGTAGCAGCGGTTAAAGCACCAGGTTTTGGTGATCGTCGTAAAGCAATGCTTCAAGACATCGCGATTCTAACGGGTGGTACGGTTATTTCTGAAGAAGTGGGCCTAGAGCTAGAGAAAGTAACGTTAGAAGACCTAGGTCAAGCGAAGCGCATTGCTATCACTAAAGAAAACACCACGATCATCGATGGTACTGGTGATGAAGCGGCTATCCAAGGTCGCGTTGCACAAATTCGTGGTCAAATCGAAGAAGCAACGTCAGATTACGACAAAGAGAAATTGCAAGAGCGCGTGGCTAAACTCGCTGGCGGTGTTGCAGTGATCAAAGTTGGTGCAGCGACTGAAGTTGAAATGAAAGAGAAGAAAGACCGCGTTGAAGATGCACTGCATGCAACTCGTGCAGCGGTTGAAGAAGGTGTGGTTGCAGGTGGTGGTGTTGCACTGATCCGCGCAGCATCAAAAGTGGTTGACCTACAAGGTGACAACGAAGAGCAGAACGTTGGTATCCGTGTTGCGCTACGCGCAATGGAAGCGCCACTGCGTCAAATCACCAGCAATGCTGGCGACGAAGAGTCTGTGGTTGCTAACAACGTGAAGGCGGGTGAAGCTAACTACGGCTACAACGCTGCAACGGGCGAATACGGCGACATGATTGCAATGGGTATTTTGGACCCAACTAAAGTAACGCGTAGCGCACTTCAGTTCGCGGCATCTGTTGCAGGTCTTATGATCACCACTGAAGCAATGGTGTCTGAACTTCCAGCTAAAGATGCGCCTGCAATGCCTGATATGGGTGGCATGGGCGGTATGGGTGGCATGCCAGGGATGATGTAATCATCCATAGTTAGTCGCTTCATAGAAGATCAGAATAGTTTAAAACGCCCGTAAGGCATTGCCTTGCGGGCGTTTTTCTTTTTATCGAGCATCCGATGTCACACTATTTGTCGTGCTTTCCCCTACGTGATTGCATTGTAAACAAGTGGGTAACCGATAAACTTTCCTCATATTGATGAGTCAAGCGGTAATACCTTTAGAGGAAAGACACAAAATGAAAAAGCTAAATGTTAAAGCACTAGCATTGGCCGTTGCATCAACGGTATCGATGACGGCCTATGCTGCTGTTCCTGCCGATCACCCTTTAGCGGAATATTTGGCAGCGCCTGGCGCAACGCTAACCATGCCAGTAACCCAAGTGAAAGAGGGGTTTGATGCTGACTTTATTCAGGAAGCTTACAATAGCTTTGAAAGTTTTCACGCTCAGATGGGCGGCGACCATACGCTTTACTACCTAACCAATTGGTCAACGGTAATGCGTACCGATATGGTGAACCCACACCCTCAGCAAAAGATGCTAAATCGTAACCTTCAAGCATCGATTGGCGAGTTGGTTGTCGACACGGACAGCAAAGGGCCAATGGCGTTGAACGACTATGTTATCGATCCTCTTTTCCGCACCCAGGGTGTGATGATGATCCACAAGGGGGAGGTTGTCTATGAGTCTTACCCTGGGATGAGCCCTTCTGACATGCATATTTGGATGTCGTCTAGCAAAACCCTAACAGGGCTAGTATTTGCGATGCTCGTCGAAGAGGGTAAAGTAGATGTAAATGCCTCTGTTACTCAATACGTACCAGCGCTAAAAGGGACTGCGTGGGATGAGCCAACCGTTCTGAATCTGCTAAACCATACCGCTGGTTTGGACCATGAGGAGACAAACTCTTCCATCCTTGATCCAGAAGGTGTCTTTGTACGCTTTGTAGGAAGCACGGTGACTCCGACCGATACATCAATTGAGCGCCCGCATTGGCTTGACGCGCTACGCGATGTGCAACCATTAGAAGATGAGCAGCCAGGTGCGCGTTTCCGTTACTCGTCATTGAATACGCACGTATTGGGGATGATTATTCAAGAAGTGACCGGTAAGCGTGTCTCTGATGTCTTTGAAGAGCGTATTTGGGGCCAACTTGGCGCGCGTATGCCATTAGCGGTTCACCTTTCACAAGATGGTGCACCGCTAAACTTGGGCATTGTGTCTTCAACGCTGGAAGACTTTGCCATGTACGCGACCATGTATACGCCAAGTTGGGATAAGGTCGCGCACGAGCAAGTGGTAACGCCATCGCTATTACAACAGATCCGTTCATCCGGTGACGCCGAGGCATTTGTTGGTGGTGCAAAAGAGGGGCAAGCACTCGCTATTTCAGGTACGAAACCGGTTAAAGGCGGCTATCAATTTGACTGGTTCTACGAAGATGGTGCGATGTACAAGCATGGTAATACCGGTCAAGGTATCTATATTGATCCTGAGCGTGATTTCGCTGCTGTTTACTTCTCTGCTGTTCCGTATGTTCCACCTTACGGTGAAATTAAGGTTCCTGCTTATTTCCGTGCGGCGGCAGAAATGCTAAGTGATAAATAGCCGACGACAGTAATATCAATCAACAAGTTGCTATGAGAAGGGTGCCAAGTGAGAAGCTTGGCACCCTTTTGTTGTAAGCTATAGATAATTTATCTTTAGAGTATTAGTGGTATTTTAAATGATCTCCATTGAACAGATACAGGCTTTTACACTGGTCTATCAACATGGTTCTTATAGTGCCGCGGGTCGAGCAGCAAACAAAGAGCGTAGCACTATCCGCGAGCATGTGATGATGCTAGAAGATACGATTGGCGTGCCACTGTTTTCGATCTCTGGAAGGAAAGCGGCACCAACAGCAGCGGCGCATAAGCTGTATCAGCGAGCTGCAAATGCGACGAAACAAGTAGAAGACTTCTCTTTAGCCGCATTTTCGTTACTGAGTCGGCCTCTTGATGATCTCACGATTTACTATGATGTCATGATCCCTGCATGTTGGCTTGCTCAGCTCGCGACTAAGATTAAGCTCCACTTCCCAAGCTTAAAGGTTCATCTGCTGGTAGCGAATCGACATGAAGCTTATCAAGCTATCGAGTCTGGGGAATGCCACCTCGCTATCATGGCAACAGAAAATAGCCCCAGAACCAAGGCACGCCTGCAATCTAAGTACATGGGGAGTATGACGGTTGCCAGCTATTGTCACCCGGATTCTGCGCTGGCTATGCGCCACTCAGTTACTATGGATGAGCTGAGAATGTTACCGCAGCTGCAGCTGCAAACAACGTTGCCAGGGGAGCTTGCTAGTTTTGAGCTGGGTAATGACATTGAACGCGTAGGGACGATTGATCTTGCTGTGGAGTGTTTAAAAGAGAGAGGGTGGATGGCATTGACGAATACGACAGCAGCACCAAGGGTAGCATCAGGACAGCTGAAAAAAATGTGCCTTAGCGATACGGATCGAGATTATAGTCAGGGGGTTTGCGTGTTTTATGCGCTGTCTGATGAATTGACCGATGAGATTGCAAGTACGCTAGAGATACTCACCCAACATGCTGAGATTATCCTCACTTAGAGAACCTGGTAAATAGAAGCTAATTCGTATGTACTCTGCCCACCGATAGAGACCGTGCACCCACCAAAGAAGCCCTAAGGTATCTTAGCTATAAGTATTATGTCATTTGATCGGCGTTTTATCTCAATACATGCGGTGAGCGTATGTTTGGTGTTGTATGGAAGATAACTTAGTAAAGGGTGGGTACTTTGCTTAACATCGTGTGCGAGATCTCTTACAAAGGTGTGGGAGTTGACCGTCTTATAAGTAAGAAAAAGGACGTTATGTCGACATATGTTACTGTTTTTATTGGTAATGATATTTAATGGTTAATAATGGAAAAGTGTCTAGGTAGAGTTCGAGCAGAGAGACATACTTTTAATCCCTCTCTAATAGCGTAATATTCTCTTTGTCGACAGGATGACGACAGAACGGAACAGGAACCGCAACGGAATTGGTAATCTCAGGATGAGAATCAGTGGCTCAGGATGAGTTAACTGGCAAGGACGTAAAAAGGACCACAACAGGATGTTGTAGACAGAGTCAGGATTGACGCTGTGTCAGGATGACGAAGGAACACCTCTAGGACAGAGGAAGGAACGCTTCAGGACGAAGTCAGGGACACCGCCAGGAAGGTCGAGAGAGTCGATAAGGATGTATCGACAAGTCAGGATGACTAGGACAGCTTCAGGATGAAGTATACGGAAGCGCTGAATGGATGCAGCATACTAATCATGGAATGATGCAGGGAGCACCATAGTAGCTGGATTGCTGCAAGTAAAACTTAGGGCGCGACGCAAGTCGCGCCCGCTCTTTTATGTGCGCTCTAAAAACACGTTACCGTTTCATCCTCATAACTCAACCCCTTATTGTACCGCCTGCTCTTATTTGCATGAGCCGTGCTGGTAGCGATTTTCATAATTTGCCGTTATGTTTGTAAGAGATCTCTCACAGTAACGTGGGACTTTTTAGATCGTTAAGATGGTAAATATACCGATATCCAGAAATTATTTATTTTCTATCAAATGCTTATAATTATATTGTAGACCTCCTACCACTTCGCCGGATAATCGACTACGTGCAGAGGGCTTTTTCTGTCGCCAGAATATCGTATTCTTAACCATGTCATCACGGAGGTGACAAGGACAGGACAAGTCATGGATAGGCGCCTCAGGAAGAGAAGCAGTGGTCGAGGATGAACCATTGGCAGGGATGTGTAGGAACCTCTTTAGGATAAAGATAGGACACCGCCAGGAAGGTCGAGAGAGTCAATAAGGATGCATTGACGGGTCAGGACGCCAAGGAACTCTTCAGGACGAAGATTATGGATAGCGCTGATGGATTCAGCATACTAATTATGGATGATGCAGGGAGCATCGTTGTAGCAGGATTGCTGCGAGTAAGACCTCAGGGCGCGACGTAAGTCGCGCCCGTTCTTTTATATGCGCTCACCAGAAGCGCTTCGCCTTATTCTTATTGATGCATTGAGATAAGCAAAGCTACTCGAGATGTAAATCCAGTGGTGTTTTGCTCATACGTCCGCCGATCTCACGTGTTAGCTGTGGTACTAAGTATCCGGATAACCTTTGCATGATGCTATGTAGCAGCGAGCGCGCGGTTTCATCACTGACATAGAAATGTGCCGCGCCTTGTACCTTATCAAGTACATGTAGGTAATAAGGCAGTATGCCAGCGTCAAATAGCCGATTAGACAGGGCTATGAGTGTCTCTGCATGGTCATTGACCCCTTTCAGCAATACTCCTTGGTTAAGCAATGTGACGCCTGTTCCTTTCAATTTCGCCATGGCCTTGACGAAGGCAGCATCAATTTCATTGGGATGATTGATATGCGTGACGAGCACGACTTGAAAGCGGCTCTTCGCAAGGAGCTGACAGAGTGTCTCTGTAATTCGTGCAGGTATTACGACAGGTAAACGGGTGTGGATCCGTAGCCGTTTGATGTGAGGCAGTTGTGCGAGCGCTGTTAGCAACCATTCGAGCTCATGATCTTTGGCCATTAATGGATCGCCGCCAGATAAGATGACTTCATCAAGTTCAGGCTGGGTTGCGATGTAATCCAGCGCAGCTTGCCATTGGCGCTTTCCTCCTCGGTTGTCTTGATAAGGAAAGTGGCGCCGGAAGCAGTAGCGGCAGTTGATGGCACAGCCGCCTTTTACAATGAGCAGGCAGCGATTATGGTATTTGTGCAAAACCCCCGGTTGTTGGTTGTTTTGTTCATTAAGTGGATCCTGGCTGTACCCTGGCTGAGTTGTGAGCTCGTCAACGAGAGGTAAAACCTGACGCAATAATGGGTCATTAGGGTTGCCCTTTTCCATTCTATCAATAAAGCTTTGAGGTACACGAAGGGCAAATAAACGTTTTGCATCAAACCCAGCCTTATACGGTGTGGGATCGATATCAAGTTGAGCCAGTAAAGAATCGGGGTCAGTGATCGCATTCGCAAGTTCTGTCAGCCAGTTTTGCTCAACAGTTGGTACGTTTCGGGTTATGATGTGTGGCATTAAATTTAACTCGAAGATAGAAAGAGGAAAAAATGGCTACTGTTAGCACTAATGAGTTTAAAGGCGGTCTTAAAATTATGCTTGATAATGAGCCTTGTGTCATTCTCGAAAACGAGTATGTTAAACCGGGTAAAGGTCAGGCATTCAATCGCGTGAAAATCCGTAAGCTGCTTTCTGGTAAGGTGCTAGAGAAAACCTTTAAGTCAGGCGAGACGGTAGAAGTCGCTGACGTTATGGATCTGGAGCTAGACTACCTATACAACGATGGTGAATTCTATCACTTTATGAACAGCGAAACGTTTGAGCAACTTGGTGCTGATATGAAAGCTGTTGGTGATAGTGCGAAATGGCTGAAAGAGAACGACAGCTGTACGCTAACGTTGTGGAATGGTAATCCTATTACGGTAACGCCACCAAACTTTGTTGAGCTTGAAGTCACAGAGACAGATCCTGGTCTAAAAGGTGATACTCAGGGTACCGGAGGCAAGCCTGCGACACTAATTACTGGTGCGGTTGTGCGTGTTCCTCTATTCATTCAGATTGGCGAAACCATTAAGGTGGATACGCGCTCAGGCGAGTATGTGAGTCGTGTAAAGTAGTCATCGAGGTTAGATAGGCGCGTACATGGTGATGCGCTTTTTATTTTCTTGATGCTCAGAGATAAAAAAACACCGCCCAAAGGCGGTGTTTTTATTTCGTATCGACTGGCTTATACCATGAATACGAAGACAACGGCTAAAATTGACACAGTGTACGCTGCAACATAGCAAGCGATTTTGCCAACAGTACCGATGTGGAACTTCAGATCGTGCATACCGTGGTGTATACGGTGCATAGCGTGCCACATTGGCAAAGCCAGTGTACCCACAGTGAATGCCATACCAATCCAGCTGCTAACAAACGCGCTAACGCGCTCGTAGTTCAATGCCTCGGCACTGATGATGCCCATTGGTACTAAGATACCCAATACCAAAACGGTAATTGGTGTGATCATTGCGAACCAAGTACCACCGGCACCAAATAGGCCCCACCATACTGGCTCGTCTGAACGTTTAGGATTGCGATTGACCACAATTAACTCCTTAAACCAGAACTAGAACAATAAGTGAGATAGCGGCAACCGCTGCCCACTGACCAAGCACAACCACTTTCTTATCGATTGTTTTGCCTTTCAATTTGATAGGCATTACTTGTGGCATCATGCTGAAGAACGTCTGCGCATGGAACAGGCTACCAGCTAGGGCAACGATGTTAATCGCGATAACGATTGGGTTTTTCATAAAGCCTAACCAGCTTTCCCACGCCGCTTCACCTAGCACTAAGCTGCCTAGACCGAAAGTTAGGAACAGGGTGAATAGGATCAGTGGTAGCACAGTGGCTTCACGAACCATGTAAAAGCGGTAGAAAGGGTGATCTTTCCACCAAGTACGCGTCATTTCACGAACGTAAGGCTTACGATTGCTCATAATTAGGCCTCCGGTTTGATCATGGCAATAACGAAGTCTTTAGACGACTCGATTTTACCTTGGTTAACTGCAGCGGCAGGATCCACGCTCTTCGGACAAACTTCAGAACAGTAACCTACAAAAGTACAACCCCATGCGCCATTGTCGCCGTTGATTAGCTTCATACGCTCATCAGCGCCGTTATCACGGCTGTCTAGGTTGTAGCGGTGCGCCATGGTCAGAGCGGCTGGACCGATAAACTCAGGGTTTAGGCCGAACTGAGGACACGCGGCATAACAAAGACCACAGTTAATACAAGCAGCAAATTGCTTATATTTTGCCATTTGTGCTGGTGTTTGGTTGTTTGGACCATCTTCAGGCTTGCGATCGTTACCGATGATATAAGGTTTGATCGCTTCTAGACGCTCGATGAATGGTGTCATATCAACAATTAAGTCTTTCTCAATCGCGAAGTTGGCTAATGGCTCAATGGTTAGGCCATTTGGGTAATCACGTAGGAAAGTCTTACATGCCAGTTTTGGCACATTATCTACCATCAGGCCACATGAACCACAGATAGCCATACGACAAGACCAACGGTAGGCCAGATCTTTGTCTAGGTTATCTTTGATGTAGCCCAGAGCATCGAGCACAGACATTGTGTCGTCAAATGGTACTTCGAACGTTTGCAGATATGGTTCTGCATCTTTCATTGGGTCGTAACGAAGAATCGATACTTTTTGGATACGGTTTGCAGACATTATTTCGCCTCCTTCTCAGCAGCCTTTTCAGCGGCATCAGCAGCTTCAGCTTCGGCACCGTATAGACGTGCTTTAGGTTGAGACTTGGTAATGGTTACATCGCTGTATTCAATGCGTGGTGCATCATCACCGTTATAATAAGCAAGAGTGTGCTTCAAGAAGTTCACATCATCACGCGCTTGACAGCCTTCGTCTAGACGCTGGTGTGCGCCACGAGACTCGCGACGTAGAAGTGCTGAGTGAGCCATTGCTTGTGCAACTTCAAGACCGTAACCAATTTCGATAGCGTAAAGTAGATCAGTGTTGAAGACTTTACCTTTGTCTTGGATGCTGATGTTCTTGTAACGCTCACGCAGTTCAGCCAGTTTATCAACAGTCGCTTGCATTAAGTCTTCGCGACGGTAGATACCACAACCCGCTTCCATGGCACTACCCATTTCGGTACGGATCTCGGCCCAGTTCTCATCACCTTCTTGGTTCATCAGGGTGTCGATACGTGCTTGAACATCAGCAATCGCTTGTTCAACGGCACTCTCGTTCCAACCTTTAAACTCTGCAGCACGTTTAACTGCACCTTCACCAGCTAGGCGGCCGAAGACAACCAATTCTGCTAGTGAGTTTGAACCTAGGCGGTTTGCACCGTGCAGACCAACAGAAGAACACTCACCAACCGCAAAGAGACCTTTAATCTTGGTTTCGTTGTTCTTGTCTGTTTCGATACCACCCATGGTGTAGTGTACGGTAGGGCGAATTGGAATCGGCTCTTTAGCAGGGTCAACGTTAACGTAAGCTTTTGATAGTTCACAGATGAACGGTAGACGCTCATTTAGGTACTCTTCACCTAAGTGACGTAGGTCTAGATGAACAACGTCGCCCAATGGGTGATCGATGGTGTTACCTTTTTGCTGCTCGTGCCAGAACGCTTGAGAAACTTTGTCACGTGGACCCAATTCCATATATTTGTTCTTAGGCTGACCAACTGGGGTTTCTGGACCCATGCCGTAGTCTTGTAGATAGCGGTAACCGTTTTTGTTAACGATAATACCACCTTCACCACGACAACCTTCAGTCATTAAGATGCCGGTACCCGGTAGGCCCGTTGGGTGATACTGAACAAATTCCATATCACGTAGTGGTACACCGTGACGATAAGCCATCGCCATGCCGTCACCTGTTACGATACCGCCATTGGTATTCACGTTATAAACGCGACCAGCACCACCTGTCGCTAGAACGACAGATTTTGCTTTGATGCATACCATTTCACCTTCCGCCATGTGAATAGCGATCAGGCCTTGAACTTCGCCTTCAGATACAATCAGGTCAACCACAAAGTATTCGTCAAAACGGTTGATTTGATCATATTTGATCGAGGTTTGGAACAGAGTATGTAGCATATGGAAGCCGGTTTTATCCGCGGCAAACCAAGTACGCTCTACTTTCATACCACCGAAACGACGAACGTTAACGTCACCGTTTTCTTTACGGCTCCATGGACAACCCCATTGCTCTAATTGGGTCATCTCACGGGTGGCATTTTCAACAAAGTACTCCACCACATCCTGTTCACATAGCCAGTCACCACCGCCAACAGTATCGTTGAAGTGATTGTCTAGGCTATCCTCATCCTTGATAACCGCTGCAGAGCCGCCTTCGGCTGCTACAGTATGCGAACGCATTGGGTAAACTTTGGAGATCAGAGCGATTTCCAGCTCTGGGTTTGCTTCGGCAGCAGCGATCGCGGCACGTAGGCCAGCACCGCCAGCACCAACGACAGCGATATCTGTGGTGATTGTTTTCACAGCTATTCTCCGGAGGAAAGGTAAAAATTAAAAAAGGAACTTAAAAGCCCCTAGCCCTTAAAAAATCTTGTGCACATTCTAGTGAACAAAATTCATGAAATATTTGATTTTGACGCACATTCCTATTCAAAATATGAATAGACAGCAAAAAAACGCAACATCTGTGATCTACATCAAGAGGTAGAGTAGTATAAGCTTATTAACACATTAACAGTTGTTTTCATTCTAGCGTGTCAATGACGTGCTTGCCTTTTTTTGTGTTAATTCATAACAAACATATACTTACCATTACCTTCTGGTTTGGATTGAAAGTTCAAATCTGATCCAAACGAGATTTGATGCGATTGAGGCATCTGCCTTGTTGCTATTACATTAATGGTAAATATGTATCGTTGCGAAGTATACCGTTTGAGTAATAATAACCCCACAAAAAGCGCGGCCGATATTCAGCGTTCATTCAGCTTTATTGAGCGGCGGTGGTGATAGTAGTTAAAAAGAATAGGATAAAGTATGACGTTATGGCAGCCCTCAGCTGATATTACAGTTTTAAAGCGACGTGCAGCATTAATTGCTTCTATTAGGCAATTTTTTTTGGCTCGTGATGTGCTTGAGGTGGAAACGCCGGCGTTGAGTCAGGCAACGGTTACCGATGTGCATCTACATACTTTTCAAACCGAATTTGTTGGACCAGGATTTGCGAAAGGGAAAAAGTTGCGCCTGATGACAAGTCCAGAGTTTCATATGAAGCGCTTATTGAGTGCAGGCAGTGGCTGTATTTATCAGCTAGGTAAAGCATTTCGTAATGAAGAATCAGGGCGTTACCACAACCCAGAATTTACCATGTTGGAGTGGTATCGGGTTGGCTTTGACCATCATCAACTGATGATAGAGGTTGATACATTGCTACAATCCATATTAGGGGAAGGGCCAGCGGAAAAGATGACTTATCAGCATGCATTTCAGCGTGTATTGGGGGTTTGCCCATTGGAGGCATCAATGTCGACATTGAAGCAAGTTGCGGCGACATTGGGCCTCAGTGATATCGCCGAGTCAGAGCAGAATCGCGATACACTGCTGCAGTTATTGTTTAGTGTTGGGGTTGAACCGAAGATTGGTCAAGATACGCCGGCGATGGTGTATAACTTTCCAGCATCTCAAGCGGCATTAGCCAGAATTTGTCGGCAAGATCATCGAGTGGCAGAGCGCTTTGAAGTCTACTTTAAAGGCATTGAGTTGGCGAATGGGTTTCATGAGTTGGCAGATGCTAACGAGCAGCGCCTGCGTTTTGAAGCAGATAACCAATATCGTCTCGCTCACCATTTGCCGCCACAATTAATTGATGAGAATTTGCTGGCAGCTTTGGATGCTGGGCTGCCTGATTGTGCCGGAGTTGCGTTGGGGGTTGATCGATTGATTATGTTAGCTTTAGAAAAAGATCATATTGATGCTGTGATGGCTTTTCCTGTTGCCCGTGCTTAAGCGTTTTCTGGATTGCTAGCCGCACTACCACTTTAGGATAATTGCGGTGCCTAATACAGCGAAGCAGGCACCAACCCAAGATGGTGCATTAGGGCGCTGTCGCGTGAATAGCCACATCATTGGCAGGATCATGATTGGGGTGGTTGAGGACAATATACTGACCATCCCGACATCGCCTTTTGATAGTGCAATCATAATCAAGGTCATCCCTACGCCCATAGCAAGAAAGCCATTGAGCGCCACTTGACTCAAAATGGCAAAGTTTATCGGTTGAGTGGCTTTTGCTACCGAGGTGCCCGTTAAGTACAGCAAGCAATGAGCACCGAGAGCGCTGGCCATGCGCAAGGCCGAACCCGCAATCGGGTCAACGCCTGCAGCCATAACAGGCTTGGCGATAACGGCCCCAAGAGATTGACAAAGAGCGGCAATCAGACCAAGCGCGACAGCCAGCCAGATATTTCCATTGATTGATTCCCACGTGTGTGAGCTATTTTTTTGCCCAAAAAAGACCGCCATCAGCACCCCAGAAAAGACGAGAAGGGCCCCCAATAGTTTCCAACCCCAAAGGTGTTCCTGAAATAACCATACGCCCAATAAGGCGGAAAACACAGCGTGACACGAAAAGAGTAACCCAGCACGGCGCGGCCCAACACGATTAAAGCAAGCAAAAAGGGCGGTATCACCAATAAAAATACCGACAAGCCCTGACAGCATCATTAATGGGTAGCTTTCAAACGCCAGCGTCGACCAGCCATTAGTAACCCAAGCCGCACAGACAAGCATTAGAGTGACACATGCCATTCGCCAGCGGCTATACGCAAAGGTACCTAAATGTCGAGCTGGCGTTACAGAGATCATCGAGCTGAGTGCCCATAAGAAGGCAGCCCCCAGCGCTAACCATTCATAAGTCATAGAATATCAATTCGTGAGAGTTTAACTGGTTGCGACAAAAAATCGGGCTTACGCCCGACTCGAACTGTTGTTGATTATAACTTAAGTGTTAGGTAAGGATTAATGCACAAGTATAAACAATGCTAAGGCCAACAAGGCCAATGATAATGCCTGTTTTTGCCATGTCTTTACTCTCAATTAATCCGGTAGAGTAGGCGAGAGAGTTTGGTGGCGTTGAGACGGGAAGAATCATACCCAGCGAGGCAGAAAATGCGACAACGACCAATACACCTTGCAAGCCCCCCATGGTGGCTAAGGACTCCATTGATGTAGCAACCGCCGCAGCAATAGGAACTAACAAGTTAGCAGTGGCCGTATTTGACATGAAATTAGCCATTAACCAACAGATGATAGATAGAGTTATCACCACCGCAATAGGCGACAAGCTATCATAGTCGATAGCATGCGCGAGTGCTTCGGCGAGCCCAGTTTTGCCCAAGGCCATGCCAATCGCGATCCCTCCGGCGACGAGCCAAAGCACATCCCAGTTAATAAGCTTGAGCTCATCTTTGCCCATGATGCCCGTCAATGTAAACGAAGCGAGTGGGATAACAGAGACAACATAGACATTCATGCCATGTAGTGAGGTGGTCATCCACAGTAAAATTGTGATCGCGAAAGTAGCGTAGACGACCATCGCACGCCAGCCTTTTTGGAATGATCCTTCTAGATTGAGTTCAATCTTTTCTAATGTTGTCGGGAAGAGTTTTTGCAAAAGCCACCAAGCAAAGGCCAATTGAACAATAACAAATGGTAGGCCGAGCATCATCCATTGCATGAAGGTAATGGCATGCTCACCTTCTAAGTATTGTAAGGCAATAGCATTGGGTGGGGTACCAATTGGTGTTGCAATACCGCCAGTATTTGCGGCGATTGGGATGCAGAGTACAAGCGCCTTGATACCCGTATCCCCTTTCGGAACGGAGGCAACAATCGGGGCTAGCAGTGCCAGCATCATTACCGTGGTTGCAGTATTTGACATGAACATTGAGAAAACAGCAGTGATCAGCATTAACCCGAGCATGATAAATTTAGGTTGTGTGCCAAACGGCTTTAGCAGCACGCGAGCAAGGTTATTATCTAGCTCGTAACGAGATGCAGCGATGGCTAATGCAAACCCCCCCATAAAGAGAATAATGATAGGGGAGGAGAAGGCGTTAAGAATATCGGTGTATTTCAAAAGTACTTCATTCTCACCTGTCGGAGCTAAGACGGTTAAGCCATTGTCGGAGATAAGAACAAGTTGCAAAACAATAATTAAAATTGATGTTGCAAAAACGGGAACAGGTTCAAGCACCCACAACAAGGCTGCTAAGGCAAAAATCGCGAGCAGACGGTGTTGCACTTGTGTGAGTCCTTCAATGGGAATAGCACTTGAAGGAAGGGTGAGGATCAGTAAGGGAATGCCAAAGGCAAGCAGTATCCGTACTACGGACGATATAGAGATATTATTCATAGGCCAAATAATTGATTAAATTGTTAAAAACTGTAATCTAGGATACTGCTTTTTGTTGGCCTAAGCGTCGATTATGTCAATTTTCCGATCTAAAACGGGGGTTGAAAACCCCCGTTAGCTCACAAAAAATGAATTTAGTCTA
Organism: Thaumasiovibrio clandestinus; assembly: GCF_047250365.1. Taxonomy (NCBI): domain Bacteria; kingdom Pseudomonadati; phylum Pseudomonadota; class Gammaproteobacteria; order Vibrionales; family Vibrionaceae; genus Thaumasiovibrio; species Thaumasiovibrio clandestinus. The sequence goes on along the minus strand of NZ_JBLBVL010000022.1, from coordinate 2,847 downwards.
TTTTACGAGATTAGAGTTAAAGTGACCGTAAGTTTGTCCCATGCGAGTAACGCTATTTACAGCCATTGAGGATTCAAACTGCATCATATCTTTTGGGAAAAGGTTGATGACGGTTGAGCCTAGCTTAAAGCGCCCCATCTCTTCACCTTTTTTCAGATGAATAGCATCCGACCCATCTTGAGGGTAATCCCAGCGACGAATCATGGATCCGGTAGGCGGGGTAACAGTTCCTGCCCAAACCGTTTCAATGCTACCGACAATGGTTGCGCCAACCAAAATTTGAATCATTGGTCCATGCTCTGTATCAAAAAGACATACGACACGCTCGTTGCGTGCAAACAGGTTAGGAACATGCTCAGCGGTTAGTTGATTAACGGAAAATAGATCGCCAGGGACGTACACCATTTGACGCAGTGTCGCATCGCACGGCATATGGACACGGTGGTAATCTCGTGGAGAGAGATAAAGGGTCGCAAAATGGCCGTCAGTAAACTGTGCAGCTAAGGTTTTATTGCCACCGACTAATTCACAAACGTTGTAAGTATGCCCTTTAGCTTGGATCAGTTGATCATTAGCGATTGGACCAAATTGACTCACACAGGCATCAGCGGGAAAACAGAGACTATTGCTGTTGTCATCAATTGGTCGTGCACCTGACTTCATCTCACGCACAAAAAATTGGTTGAACGTTGGGTAGGCGGCAGGATCTGCATCAGCCGCTTCTGTCATATCGATATTGTATTGACGAATAAAGCCTTTAATTATCGATGTGGTGATATTACCACCTTTCCATGCTGCCACTTTTCCCGCTAAGCGCGTGATAGCATGTTTAGGTAGTAGGTATTGAAATGTGATTTTTAGTTTATCGATGATTGACATGATGTCGTATTCTCTAGGTACCGGATTTGGCTAAATGACCGGCAATACTATAACAGCAACAGGGGAAAGTCAGTCTTCCCCTGTCAAATCGGTAAGCAGATCCCGTTACTCAGGCTTATGCCGAGAAAATTGTCGATTGGCCTTCATCTCATCCATGCTTTCAACGATTCGATGGTAGTTAGCGAACCGAGAATGGGCAATCTTCCTTTCATCTGCCGCTTGGCGTAGCAGGCAGCCTGGATCGTCTTTATGTTTACAGTCCCTAAACTTGCACCCACCAAGATATTGTCGAAATTCGACAAACGCTTTTGTGACTTGCTCTTTGTCTAGATGCCATAGCCCAAACTCCCTAACGCCTGGAGAATCAATAAGATCTCCTCCTTGCGGGAAGTGATACAGGCGTGCAGCAGTGGTGGTGTGCTTTCCTAGGCCAGAGTTTTGTGAAACATCACCGATATCGGCTTCCACTTCAGGGATCAAGGTATTAACTAAGCTCGACTTCCCAACACCAGACTGGCCGACGAAAATGTTAATGTGCCCTTTTAATGCTTCCTGTAGCGTTGTCATGCCTTCACCCGATTGGGAGCTGACCAAGATAACGTGATAGCCAATGCTGGTATAGATAGCCAGCTTCTTATCGATATCTGGGCGGTTTTCACTGGCGATTAGGTCAGTTTTGTTTAGAACGATCAATGGCTTGATGCCTATTGTCTCAGCGGCAACTAAGTAACGGTCAATAATGTTTAATGACAACTCTGGAAGCACGGCAGACACAATGACAATTTGGTTAACGTTAGCTGCAACAGCTTTTACGCCGTCGTAATAGTCTGGACGAGTGAGCATGGATTCGCGTTCATGCACGGCCTCAACAACGCCAGCAATACCTTGTAATGACTCAATACCAGGTCGCCATACGACCCGATCACCAGAAACGAGGCTTTTTATGCTACGACGCAAGTTACAGCGGTGAATTTCTCCCGATGTCGTATCTTCAACATCAGCGTGCTGACCAAAACGCGTGATAACTAACCCCTCTTGAGCAGCTTCCAGTAGGGATTCATCCCACTGAACATCGTCCTGTTGGCGTTGTAATCGTTTGTTTTGGTTAGAGCGTACTCGTCGGGTTTGCCCTTTGGTTAACTTTTTCTTTTTTGCCACAATTTGTTCATCTGTTGTTTGGCTTTCGCTTTAAGCTCGGTATCATACATGTTTTAGTCACAAAATAGGCAACTACGATGACAATGAGCGATCAGAATTTAATTTGGATAGATCTTGAGATGACAGGGTTAGACCCTGAAACACATAAGATCATCGAAATTGCGACCATTGTAACCGATGCAGACTTAAACATTTTAGCTGAAGGACCAGTATTAGCGATTTATCAACCTCAAGCCGAACTGGATAAAATGGATGAGTGGTGTACAACAACACACACCGGTAGCGGTTTAGTGGCACGAGTTCAGCAGTCAAAAGTGTCAATGGAAGAGGCTGAAAATCAGACTATTGCCTTTTTGTCTCAATGGGTTAAGTCTGGTGTTTCGCCTATTTGTGGCAACAGTATTGGCCAAGATCGCCGTTTCCTATATAAGCAGATGCCATTATTGGAGCAGTATTTTCACTATCGGTATCTAGATGTTAGTACGATTAAAGAGTTAGCACGCCGTTGGCAGCCAGAGGTATTAAAAGGGGTTAAGAAGCAGGGCACCCACTTGGCGCTAGACGATATTCGTGAGTCAATTGCAGAACTTGCTTACTATCGTGAACATTTTTTCAAATAATGATGCATTTTTGTTCGAATGCAATCCAGTTGAAAAAAAACCTGTTACCCCCCTTGCATCTGAGGAAATACCTCGTATAATGCGCAGCCCTGAACGACGAAGTTTCAATAACTTTCCGTTCATGAGTGCGACACTAGCTCAGCTGGTAGAGCGCAACCTTGCCAAGGTTGAGGTCACGAGTTCGAACCTC
>NZ_JBLBVL010000021.1:0-73901 GCF_047250365.1 Thaumasiovibrio clandestinus | reverse complement strand
TTGTTAAAGAACAATGTTGTTTCGGATTTTCTAACTCAGCGACTAACGCCGTGTTTTCCCTGACAACGGAGGCGCATTATAGGGAGATTAAAATGGTTGGCAAGGGCTCATCGCTAAAAAAAACGCGAAAATGCACCGTTCGAACAAAAAACAAACTAAACGGTGCACTTTTGTACTTATCTAGGCATCAAATACAGAATTACGTCGACTGCTTTGCAACAATTTGACCTGACTCTACCGTTAATATTAGTGGCGTTTCTCCGGTTAACTGTCCGGATAAAATCTGCTGCGCGAGTGGATTTTCAACTAACTGTTGAATTGCACGCTTTAACGGCCTTGCCCCAAACACCGGATCAAAACCTGCCTCAGCAATTTTATCGTAGACGACATCGTCAATCGCAAGCTCAAACCCTTTCTCAACCAGACGTTGCACTAAGCGTTGCAACTGAATTTGGGCAATATGCTTAATGTGGTCTTCGCCGAGTGGGTGGAATACCACACTTTCATCTACCCGGTTAATGAATTCTGGACGGAAATGATGACCAACAACGTCCATCACCATCTCTTTCATCCCTTGATAATCCTGCTTACCAAAATGCTCCTGAATACGATCAGAGCCTAAATTCGAGGTCATAATCACCACAGCATTACGAAAATCAACCGTACGGCCTTGCCCATCGGTCAAGCGTCCATCATCTAAGACTTGCAGTAAAATATTGAAAACGTCTGGGTGCGCCTTTTCAACCTCATCAAGCAAAATTACCGAATAAGGCCGACGACGAACGGCTTCTGTCAGATACCCCCCTTCTTCATACCCGACGTAACCTGGAGGGGCGCCAACCAAACGAGCAACGGAGTGCTTCTCCATAAACTCTGACATATCGATACGCACCATGGCATCTTCGCTATCAAACATAAACGTTGCTAGCGCTTTACATAGCTCAGTTTTACCAACCCCTGTTGGGCCTAAGAATAAGAAAGAGCCAATCGGGCGGTTGGGATCTGATAATCCAGCTCGACTACGACGAATTGCATTCGCTACCGCATCAACCGCCTCGTTTTGTCCGATAACACGTTCATGCAGGGCTAGCTCCATCTTGAGCAGCTTCTCTCTTTCACCTTCTAGCATTTTAGAAACGGGAATACCGGTTTGCCGCGATAATACTTCAGCAATCTCAGCGTCCGTTACTTTATTTTTAAGTAAATGCATATCTTGCATTTCTACCTGCGAGGCGAGATCAAGCTGCTTCTCTAATTCTGGAATACGCCCATATTGCAGCTCTGACATACGGCTGAGATCTCCGGCGCGGCGGGCGATCTCCATATCAGTGCGTGCTTGCTCTAACTCAGACTTGATATGTTGAGTGCCGGATAGGGCCGCTTTTTCTGCCTTCCAGATCTCCTCAAGTTCAGAATACTCGCGCTCTTTTTCATCTAGCTCATTTTGCAACGACTCAATACGCTTGCGACTCATTTCGTCTTGCTCTTTCGCCATCGCCTGCATCTCAATTTTCAATTGGATGATCTTACGCTCAAGACGATCGAGTGGAACAGGCTTTGAATCAATCTCCATACGTATGCTGGATGCCGCTTCATCAACCAAGTCAATCGCCTTATCTGGGAGCTGTCGATCAGAAATGTAGCGATTGGACAAACTAGCAGCAGCCACAATGGCAGGATCAGTAATCTCTACATGATGATGCAGTTCATAACGCTCTTTTAACCCACGCAAAATAGCGACCGTATCTTCTACTGTTGGCTCATCCACCAGCACTTTCTGAAAACGGCGTTCGAGAGCGGCATCTTTCTCTATATACTGACGGTACTCATCTAAGGTGGTCGCACCAACGCAATGCAGCTCACCCCGGGCTAATGCCGGCTTGAGCATGTTTCCTGCATCCATCGAGCCTTCAGCTTTACCCGCACCAACCATGGTATGAATTTCATCAATGAAAAGGATGATGTTCCCTTCTTCTTGTGCCAGCTCATTCAATACGGCTTTCAAACGCTCTTCAAACTCACCTCTAAACTTAGCACCGGCAATCAACGCTCCCATGTCTAAAGACAATACCCGTTTGCTCTTTAGCCCTTCCGGTACTTCACCATTGATCACACGCTGCGCCAACCCTTCAACAATCGCCGTTTTACCGACACCGGGCTCACCAATAATCACAGGATTGTTTTTTGTCCGGCGCTGTAGCACTTGGATTGTACGGCGAATTTCGTCATCACGGCCAATCACGGGGTCTAACTTACCCTGCTCTGCACGCGCGGTGAGATCGATGGTGTACTTCTCTAACGCCTGGCGGTTATCTTCGGCATTTTGATCATCCACTTTTTGTCCACCACGAACCTGATCTATTGCCGCTTCGACTTTCGCTTTAGTGACATTGAGCTCTTTAAATAACTTGCCCAATGCCCCTTTATCTTCGACAGCCGCCAAAATAAATAGCTCTGACGAAATAAATTTATCACTGCGCTTCTGTGCCAACTTGTCACATAAGTTCAGCACTGCACCCATTGCACCAGAAAGCTGCACATCGCCACCAATTCCACTCACTTTGGGGCAACGATCAAGTAGCTCTGATAGTCGTGAACGTAACTGGGTAATATCTACGTTTAGCAAGGTCAATAGAGGACGAATGGTGCTACCGTCTTGATTAAGCAGTGCCACCATTAAATGCTCTGGTTCAATATATTGATGGTCACGCCCCAGTGCCAGCGACTGGGCATCGGAAATCGCCATCTGGAATTTGCTTGTAAATCGGTCAAGACGCATAGGTCCTCCTTATTAACTTCTCTTTCACCCTAAAAGATATGGATGCTGATTGGCTTATTTTCAACCTTGTTGTGGTTCTTTGCCCCGCAAATAACATGACATTGTGCCCAGCTTACTTTGCTAACGCGCAAAAAATGGGCCGAAAACCATGTACTGCATTCCAAACTATAACAAAGCGATACATGGCTAACGTCGGCTCCCCGATAATTGTCAGCCATTAACATTTAGACGAAGAAAATATCAAAATGAAAAATTCAGCATGGATAACACAATGGAAGTGCGCTCTATTACTGACACTCTGCATTACCAGCATCAGCCAGGCTCAAGCCTGTGTCGAGGGGGAAAGCACTGCTTATGTCAATCTGGTTTATGTCGAAAATTACCAAGAAGGGATGAGTGCAGGAAAGCTGGTTCAGCAAAAAGTAGAGTATTTGCAAGGGGTGATGAGCAACTCAGCCTTTGAATTCGTCAGCCCAATTAATGCCAGCTTTTCTTCTTATCCTGACGAAGAAGAGACCAATTTGGTTCTGACATTAAGTGCCAACTACGCTGGCAGTTACGAAGCAATTACCCAGTTAGTCAACAGTAAAGACTATGTCTCAATTGATATCTCTCAATGTTACTAGTCGGATTCCTCGTGCCTTAAGGCTACGGAGTATCAAACCAGATAAGGCTGGCTTGTCGGCCAGTCTGACCATCACGGCGATAAGAGAAAAAGTGATCAGCTTCGGAGTAGGTACAACGATCGCCACCATACACTGCATCAATTCCCAAACGCTGTAAGCGATAACGTGCAAGCTGATTGATATCTGCCAACCATTTTCCTTCGTGACCGTGTCTGGGCCTAAATGCGTTTTCGCACCCGGCATGTTTCACAATAAAAGCATCGCGTACTTCACTTCCAACTTCAAAGGCACTAGGTCCTATTGCTGGCCCTAACCACGCCATGATGCGTGAAGGAGGCGCATTGAACAAACCGACCGTGTTTTCCAATACACCATCAAGAAGCCCACGCCAACCAGCGTGCGCGGCGGCAACTTCTGTACCATCTAAACTGCAAAATAGTACAGGCAGGCAGTCTGCCGTCATCACCACACTCACTACTGAAGAACGATTAGTATAAGACGCATCGGCATCAACCACAGCGTTAACCTGTTGCAAGTCAACGGCCCTATTACTATGAATTTGATTTAACCATAATGGGGCCGAAGGTAAAGACAGGCACAGCTCGGCACGATTTCGCGCCACAGTTGACTCACTATCCCCAACATGCATACCCAAGTTAAATGACGCATAGGGTGCCACACTGTGACCACCTAAACGCGTCGTACTTAAGGCATGAACACCAACTGGTGCTGGCCAATCGGGGATAATCATCGTCATTAATAGTCGTCCTCAGCATTCTCCTGAGTATCTTGACGTAACACTTCAGCTAACTTGACCATATCGTCTGGTACTGCCGCGTGCCACTCCATCAATTCTTTCGTTGTTGGGTGCTCAAGGCGTAGCATACGCGCATGCAATGCCTGACGATCAAAGGCACGTAATGCTTGAATCAACTCTGGCCCTGCGTTGCGTGGTGGGCGTGGACGACCACCATACTGCGGGTCACCAACCAATGGATGGCTTAAGTAAGCCATATGTACGCGAATTTGATGGGTTCGTCCCGTCTCCAAGCGCAATACTATACGGGTATGCTCACGGAAATGTTCCGCGACACGGTAGTGGGTAATCGCTGGCTTACCCAGTTCATTCACTGCCATTAGCGTACGTTTGGTCGAGTGACGGCCAATGGGTTTTTCGACCGTTCCACCACCTGTCATCTTACCGGTAGCAATCGCCTCATACTCACGCGTAAATTTGCGTTTTTGTAACTGGCGCACTAATCGGGTTTGTGCGGGTACCGTTTTAGCGATAACCATTAAGCCGGTCGTCTCTTTATCAAGGCGGTGTACGATACCAGCTCGAGGGACTTCAGCAATCTCTGGGTAGCGGAACAGTAGCGCGTTTAAAACGGTGCCATCTGGGGTGCCTGCACCAGGGTGCACAACCAATCCACGTGGCTTGTTAATAACTAGAATATCGTCATCTTCGTAGACAATGTCTAACGGGATATCTTGAGGCTCAAAACGCAGCTCGTCTTCAATCTCCGCGTTGATGGCAATACTCTCCCCCCCCATGACCTTGATACGGGGTTTGTTCACAACTACGCCATCGACTGTCACCTTGTCGCTGACAATCCACTCTTTAATCCGTGAGCGGCTGTAATCGGGAAATAATTCGGCTAATGCCTGGTCTAAACGCTGGCCTAATTGGCTAGGGTTGACAATCTCGGTTAATTCTATCTGCTGTGCCATGTCGAACTTTTTTAAAAACTATGGGACTAATTGACGCATGGTGCGTAAAATAGGCGAATTACGCTATTGTAACGTAATCAGCTAACACCGACACGAATATTGCAACTTATTTTAGTTCAAGGAAGCTAACGCAGTAATGAAACGACTATCCATTTCAGGTTTATTGGCCATTGCACTGCTTGCTGGCTGCTCATCTAGCGAAAAAGCGGTGGTTCCAGATGTGCCACCAGCAGAACTCTACGCAGAGGCGCAAGCGTCACTACAAATAGGCAACTGGCTCACTGCCATTGAGAAACTAGAAGCCTTGGACTCCCGCTATCCATTTGGTGCTTATTCAGAACAAGTGCAGCTCGATCTTATCTATGCTTACTACAAGATGGATGAGTTCGCGATGGGAGAAGCAACCATTAATCGCTTCAACCGTCTTCACCCTACGCACCCAAGATCTGATTGGGTACTCTATATGCGTGGTTTGATGAGTATGGCGCAAGATCGAAGCTTTATGCATGACCTGTTTAACGTTGATCGTTCCGATCGCGATCCTGAACCCGCTCGCCGTGCGTTCAACGATTTTCGGCGTCTACTAGAGCGCTACCCTAACAGCGATTATGCCGCTGATTCGCAAGCTCGAATGGTATTTATTAAGAATCGTCTTGCAGAGTATGAACTGGCAACCATCGATTATTACATCCGCCGCGAAGCATGGGTGGCAGCAATCAACCGAGCACAGCAACTGCAGCAGCATTATTCAGACACACAAGCCGCAAAGCAGTCGCTTAAGCTAATGCTAACGGCCTACGAAGCACTAGGCTTAGAGAAACCAGCAGAGAACACACGACAACTTATCTCGCTAAATCCCTTATAATTGTCTTTTGCCATCGTCAGGTAGAAGCAATAAAAAAACCGAGCTAATTAAGCTCGGTTCTTTTCGATAATTTGCTCACTAACTGTCCCATCACGGCATTCGATACTTTTTAAGCTCGAACAACGCCCCTAAATGCACGGGCAATTAGTGTTCCTGATTTTTTCCATACTGCCCTACCTCACCGTCAAAAAACAAGCGATTTATGGCACTTTTGCTTAAAATGTCCGCGTTGTTCACAGTTCTTTTCCCCTCATAAAATCACCGCTAAAAGCGTGAGACAGGTCACATCATTTCGCACATAAAATCGTATTCTGAAAGGGAAGCCAACAAGGGCAAGCCATAGAGGAAAACTATATGAATTTAGAAATTACTGGCAAAAACCTAGACGTCACCCCCTCTATCCGCGCTCGCATTGAAGCCAAATTCTCCAAGTTAGATAAATGGGAAGTTCCCTTACTAAAACGGCATGCAGTGATCAGCCAGCAACCCAATAAACGTTTTAAAATCGAAGCATCAGCATCAATACCAGGAGGAAAACTGGTTGCTTCTGCAGATCATGATGACATGTATGGCGCAATTACCGACATGTTCCAAAAAATGGAACGTCAATTAAACAAACAACAACATAAACACGAAGCTCGCCGCGCCTCTCTTGTTCATCCAGCACTAGACGAAGCCACGGAAGAAACTGCTGAAGAAGACGCCGCCTAATCATTATTGAAGACCTCGCCAATGCGAGGTCTTTTCGCTTGACATCAACCAACAACCTCCTTATTGTGAAAATTCATGCACTAATTAAGACTAAAATAATGAAAAAATGCCTGTTTTTCTTTGTTTTCTTTTTTATCTCACTCACACCCTGAGGGAGCGCTGTGCTGTAAGAGAAAGAAAACAAAGACAGACAGACAGCCTCCCAAGCGGGAGGCTTTTTTTATGCAAAATACAACAATATTAAGCCATAGGTAGCAAGATGACAGATGCCGCAATGCCACTCGAACAGATCCGAGAAGAGATAACTGCGTTAGATAATGAGTTGGTTGCTTTGCTTGCTCGACGTCGCGCCCTCAGCATTGAGGTCGCCAAAAGCAAAATAGGGACAACCAAACCAGTTCGCGATCCGGTAAGAGAACAACTTTTGTTACAGCGCCTAATAAAAGAGGGGCAACAGTATCAGTTAGATGCTCAATACATTACCCAACTCTTCCATACTGTTATCGCAGATTCCGTTTTATACCAGCAAACCTATTTGCAACGCCTTAACAACCCAGAAAATACCCAACCAACAGCACGAGTTTCATTTCTAGGCAATAAAGGGTCTTACTCTCACCTCGCCACGCGAAACTATTTCAGCCGCAAACAAACACAAGTGATTGAAATGAGTTGTACTGGTTTTAAAGACATCATTACAGAAGTCGAACGAGGCAATGCCGACTTTGGTGTTCTACCGATAGAAAACACCAGTTCAGGTTCAATCAATGAAGTCTACGATCTACTCCAACACACTCGGCTATCGATCGTTGGTGAAATCACCCTTCCGATTGAACATTGTCTATTGACTGCCGTCGACACGCAGCTTGATGCGATTGATACTCTATATTCACACCCTCAGCCCCATCAACAGTGCAGTGAGTTCCTACATAATTTAGGCGATATCAATCAAGCTTACTGCTCCAGTACAGCTGAGGCGATGGCACTGGTAGCCGATAAAAAGTTGAGTAACATTGCTGCTATTGGCAACGCCAGCAGCGGAGAAATGTATGGGTTACACGTGCTAAAAACTAACATCTCCAATCAAGACGAGAATTACACTCGCTTTATTATTGTGGCGCGTAAAGCGGTCGATGTTACTCCGCTCGTGCCAGCCAAGACCACACTAATCATGTCAACCGATCAGAAGCCTGGCTCGCTGGTTGAATGTTTATTGGTGCTGCGTAACCTTAATATCAATATGGCGAAGTTAGAATCACGCCCGGTGATGGGCAACCCTTGGGAAGAGATGTTCTATTTAGATGTAGAAGCTAATATCAAATCAGAGGCGATGCAGCAAGCCATGGATGAGCTAACTCGTCTAACACGTACCATTAAAGTGCTAGGCTGTTACCCATCAGAAAACGTTAAACCCGTTGACCCACACACTGGCGAACTGCTTGAGCACTAAACGCAATGAGTGAGCACACTACGCAACAAAAAGGCGAGCTTGATGCTCGCCTTCTTTCGCTCTCGTTCGTATTGCCGTTAGGCTCGATGAGTTGCGTCATTGGCCTGACGCAGCAAACCTTGGCTCTCTTTTAAGCACTTATTGGCAAAATCACCAAACCACGTCTCTACCTGATCAAATGCCGATTTAAATCCGGGTTTATCTTGATTTTCAAGTAGCTGTATTGCGTCACCAAAACGTTGATGAAAACGCTTAATCATGGCTAAGTTCTGGGGTGATGACATAATGATGTCACCATAAAGCGCCCCATCTTGAGCGAACAAGCGCCCTACCATCGCGAGTTCCAAACGATAGATTGGCGAACTCATCGCTAATAGCTGCTCAAGTCGAGGATCTTCTTCTGCGAGATGAACCCCATACACAAAAGACGTAAAGTGACGCAGTGCTTGAATTAGCGTCATACCTTGGTCGTGCTCTATTGCACTGATGCGCTCAAGACCCGCCCCCCAAATTTGAAACTGCTCCAACAGCCACTGATAACATTCCGGCATTCGCCCATCACAATAGATGATCACCTGCTTAGCCAAGCTACTAATATCCGGGCCAAACATCGGATGTAAACCGACCACGGGTCCACGATGGACTTCCAGCATCGCTTGTAGTGGCTCACTTTTTATCGAGGTCAGATCGGCGAGAATGCAGTCATCAGGTAACTGAGGCAGTTTACGAATCACACTATCTGTAAGATGAATCGGCACAGTCACAACAACCATACCTGCATCAGCAACCATCTCTGGTGCTTTTTCCCAGTCTTTACTACCAAGCACCCTTACTTGGTAACCCGAGAGCTCAAAGAGTCGACGGAATAGACGGCCAAGTTGTCCATGACCTCCTACTATCACTATCGGGCGCAATTCTGGATTAAGGCATTTAAAGCCGGAGTCATTCTCGCTCGCATAAGATTCGCGCATTGTTCTACGCAAAATGTCTTCAATTAAGTCCGGTGGAACACCTTGATTTTTAGCTTCTTCTCGACGAGAGGCTAACATTGCCGCCTCTCGATCCGGGGCATAAATCGGCAAACCATGTAAGCTTTTTACCTCCCCTACTTCCGCAACAAGTGCCAAGCGTTCTGCCAATAAAGTTAGCATCTGCTTGTCGACCGCATCAATTTTGTCTCTCAACTGTGACAACTCTGCAACCATGATATTTCTACCCCTTAATGCGTTCTTCCAAGCATGGCGTCAATTCATGATGCGCATGTCGTAGCAATGTTTCTGTGGCATCCCAATCAATGCAGGCATCGGTAATTGAAACCCCATACGCCATCGCTTCACGAGACAAATCTGCAGATTGATTACCTTCATTAAGGTGGCTTTCCAACATCATGCCAATGATTGAACGGTTTCCTTCACGAATCTGATGAAACAGATCTTCAGCCACTAAAGGTTGGCGACGATAATCTTTACGTGAATTCGCATGGCTGCAGTCGATCATAAGTGCGGGTTCTAACTGAGCAGCTTGCATTTCCTGCTCACACTCTGCGACAGAGACTGAATCATAATTGGTCTGCTTGCCACCACGTAAAATAACATGCCCATCGGGATTACCTTGTGTATTCAATAAAGCAACCTGCCCCTCACGATTAATTCCCATAAAGCGGTGCCCGCTCGCCGCCGCCTGCATAGCATTAATCGCCGTCGCTAAACTGCCATCGGTACCATTTTTAAACCCAATTGGCATGGAAAGGCCACTGGCCATTTCACGGTGAGTTTGTGACTCAGTTGTACGCGCTCCAATCGCGGCCCAACTAAATACATCACCTAAATATTGCGGACTAATCGGGTCGAGAGCCTCTGTCGCCAAAGGGATCTCCATCTCGGTTAGGTCGAGCAATAACTGGCGGGCAATATGCAGCCCCTCTTCGATCTCAAAGCTACCGTCCAAATGTGGATCGTTAATTAGCCCTTTCCACCCCACCGTGGTTCGAGGCTTTTCGAAATAAACGCGCATCACGATATACAGTTGGTCCTTTAACTGCTCCGATAGCGCTTTTAGTTTTTTAGCATACGCTTTCGCCGCATCGATATCATGAATAGAACACGGACCACAGACCACCAGCAAACGGTGATCACGCTTATGAATAATATTGGCGATCTCTTTTCGCGACTGACAAACAAAACGATGACCAGCCTCGCCCAATGGCAGTTTCTCTTTTAATTGCTGTGGGGTGATAAGCACCTGCTCATCACTGATATGGACGTTGTTAAGTAAATCTTTTTGCATGTTACTTCCTTTTAAGCCGCGCGTTTTGTATATAACGTAAACATATCCAACACCTTAGCAGGTCTTCCCCTGCCATTGCAACTACGCGTAAATAAAATAGTCCAGTCGTAAAAATTAATTTACACTCATTTCTTTTTTACTCCACCTAACCAGCTAAGTATCATACTAAGATCAATCTCCTCCTTCAGGTTCTGTTATGGACTTAATTTTTTCATTGCTACAGCAGCTCAGTGTCTATCTCGTTATTGCCTATTTGCTTAGCAAAACCCCGCTTTTCATGCCATTGATGAGTGTCTCTGGCAATATTTCACAGCGCCTTACTTGCTATATCTTGTTCTCTTTGTTTTGTATTCTTGGCACCTACTTCGGATTACAGATACAAGATGCGATTGCTAATACGCGTGCCATTGGCGCGGTAATGGGTGGGATGCTTGGCGGACCACTGGTTGGATTTGCTGTCGGCCTCACTGGTGGCCTTCATCGCTATTCAATGGGCGGGTTTACCGATTTAGCCTGCGCAGTATCAACTACCGTTGAAGGGTTAATGGGTGGATTTATGCACCTCTATTTAGCTAAGAAAGGCCGCGTAGAGGATATTTTCAAACCCAGTATTGTCCTGTGCATTACGTTAGCTGCTGAGATTTGTCAGATGCTATTAATACTGCTCATTGCACAACCATTTGAAAAGTCTTATGCGCTTGTCAGTGCCATTGCGATGCCAATGATCATCGCCAACTCAATTGGTGCGGCGCTGTTTATGAGCATTATTCTCGATAGGAAAGCCATTTACGAAAAATACTCCACCGCTTTTACTAGCCGAGCACTAAAAATCGCGCAACGCAGTGTCGGCGTTTTCAGTAGCGGGTTTAACAAAAAAAGTGCCGCTCATATTGCCCAGATCATTTATGAAGAAACTGGCGTTGGTGCCGTTTCTATCACGGATAAAGAGAAAATTCTCGCCTTCATCGGTATTGGCGCCGATCATCACCTACCCGGCACGCCCATCTCATCCGGTTGTACTCAACGGGCAATTGTTGGTGCTGAATTGATCTATGCGGATGGCTATGAAGAGCCTTACCGCTGCTCAATAGACCCTAACTGCAAACTAGGCAGTTCACTGGTCATCCCGCTTAAAAGTGGTGAAGATGAGGTTATTGGTACAATAAAACTGTATGAGCCAAAGCATAAGCTCTTTTCCACGATTAACCTGACCTTGGGAGAAGGCATTGCAAAACTGCTCTCGAACCAAATTCTGACCAGCCGCTATATCCGCCAACAGTCGTTATTAACCAAAGCGGAACTAAAACTGTTACAGGCCCAAGTTAACCCGCACTTTCTTTTTAATGCACTCAACACGATCAGTGCCATTGTGCGCAGAGATCCCGATAGAGCCCGCGACCTTATCCAACATCTATCGCAGTTTTTTCGCCGAAACCTGAAGCAAAACCACGATACCATTACATTAAAAGAAGAACTTGAACATGTTCAATCCTATATGAAAATAGAGCTAGCGCGCTTTTCTGATCGCCTATCGCTCAATATGGAGATTGACCCGCGTTTAGAAAATATGGTTATCCCCACTTTTACCTTACAGCCGCTGGTCGAAAATGCGATTAAACATGGTACCGCACACCTATTGGAAAATGGTAAAGTTGACATATTGGCCTGTATAACAGCAGAAGGTGTACTACTTCAAGTCGAGGACAATGCTGGAAACTATAAAGATCAACCATGGAATACCGCAGGCTTAGGAACAAGGATTGTCGACAAACGTATTAAGAACTTATTCGGTGATGAGTACGGCTTAACAATGAGTTGCCAGCCACATCAGTGGACAAGGGCTTCTGTATTACTTCCCCATTCCGTGAGACCAACATTATGATTTCTGCCATTGTTGTT
The DNA here is from genome assembly GCF_047250365.1 of Thaumasiovibrio clandestinus. Taxonomy (NCBI): domain Bacteria; kingdom Pseudomonadati; phylum Pseudomonadota; class Gammaproteobacteria; order Vibrionales; family Vibrionaceae; genus Thaumasiovibrio; species Thaumasiovibrio clandestinus. The sequence continues at coordinate 61,557 of NZ_JBLBVL010000021.1, read as the reverse complement.
GATGACGAACTATTTGCCCGAGAAGAGCTAATTGATCTTTTAAATGCAACTGATCAAGTCGAGGTCATTGCACAATGCAGTAATGCCATCGAAGCGTTAAAAACCATCCATAAAACCAAGCCTGATGTGGTTTTCTTGGATATTCAAATGCCACAAGTCACTGGCATTGAATTGTTAAGCATGATGGACCCAAACAACATGCCAAAAGTCGTTTTTGTCACAGCCTATGATGAATTCGCCCTTCGTGCCTTTGAAGAGAATGCGTTTGACTACTTGCTAAAGCCCGTTGATCAACAACGTTTGATGAAAACCATCACCAAATTAAAACGCAGTGTCGCACAAGATCTATCGGCACTAACTCAAGAAACGCTTGAGCAAATCCCCTGCAGCGGACACAACCGAATAATTATTGTCCCGACCCAGGATATTGAATTTGCAAGTAGCAGTGTGGGGGGGATCTCTATCCATACCGCCACGCAACAGTGCATAACGCAACTGAGCTTAAAAACCTTAGAAGACAAAACACCACTCTTTCGGTGCCACCGCCAGTACCTTATCAACCCACGTCAAATTTGCGAAATACGCCTACTGGAAAATGGGCTTGCTGAAGCGATCACCTCTTCAGATCATCAAATCCCAATTAGTCGGCGTTATCTAAAGCCACTAAAAGACTTACTCGGCCTTCATCACTAACCCTGCTAGTTTATGGGTATCGGCAAGTTCACCTGCTGATGCCCGTATATTTTGAGCTGCATCACATCCTTAATCACGCCTGAACCGCTTAATAGCTATATCAACCACTCACATCACTATCCGACCACTCGGCTATTCCTTGGCTGTTTTTCGAGATTTTCGAGGTATTATGCTAGTTAGTATTAGTAATTAACTCTTGAAATGTTTAAAAGGAAAGCGCAATGACTTGGTTCCTACTCTGTGTTGCTGCACTCATCGGTGGCTACTTTATTTATGGTAGCTTCGTTGAGCGAGTATTTGGTATTAATGAAAACCGTAAAACACCGGCCTACACCAAAACCGATGGTGTTGACTATGTACCAATGTCGAACAAAAAAGTTTACTTGGTGCAACTTCTAAACATTGCAGGGGTTGGCCCAATCTTCGGCCCTATTCTAGGTGCCCTATACGGTCCTGCCGCCATGCTTTGGATCGTATTTGGTTGTATCTTTGCAGGTGCAACGCACGACTACTTCTCTGGCATGTTGTCTGTACGTAATGGCGGTGCATCTGTACCAACCCTGACAGGACGCTATTTAGGCAACGGCGCGAAACACTTTATGAACATTTTTGCACTTGTGCTGTTAGTCCTTGTCGGCGTCGTTTTCGTTTCTGCTCCAGCTGGTATGATTACTAACCTGGTTAATGAGCAGAGCTCGGCAACGGTATCAATGGGCACCATGGTCGCGATTATCTTCACTTACTATGTGGTAGCAACCATTGTTCCTGTTGATAAGATCATTGGCCGTTTCTACCCATTCTTTGGTGCGCTGCTTATCTTTATGTCTGTTGGTCTACTGGGCGCTATCATGTTCTCTGGCGATTACACCATTCTTGGTGGCTTCACGGCATCAGATTTCTTCACCAACCTGAACCCTAACGGTATGCCACTATGGCCAGCACTGTTTATCACTATCGCTTGTGGCGCGATTTCAGGTTTCCACGCAACGCAGTCTCCACTGATGGCACGCTGCATGGAAAATGAAAAGAACGGTCGCTTTGTTTTCTATGGTGCAATGATTGGTGAAGGTGTTATTGCATTGATCTGGTGTACGATTGCTTTGACTTTCTTTGGTGACATGGGTTCACTATCTGAAGCTGTTGCTGCTGGTGGTCCTGGTAACGTGGTCTATGGCGCATCATTCGGCCTTCTTGGTGTCTTCGGTGGTATTATTGCTTTCCTTGGTGTGGTAATTCTACCTATCACATCAGGTGACACGGCGTTCCGCTCTAGCCGCCTAATCTTGGCAGAATACTTCAACATGGGTCAGACACAGATTAAGAATCGTCTAATTATTGCTGCGCCATTGTTCGCAATTGGTGCCATCCTGACGCAAATCGATTTCAACATCATCTGGCGCTACTTCGGTTTTGCTAACCAGCTCACTGCCGTGATGATGCTATGGACTGCTTCAGCATACCTACTACGCCACAACAAACTGCACTGGATCACTTCAATTCCAGCCATGTTTATGAGTGCGGTTGTTACAACCTTCATCCTAAACAACAGCCAGCTAGGCTTTGGGCTTCCAATGGCTATCTCAACGGTTGCAGGTATTGTTGTTGCTGGCTCTGTTATCACACTGATGATCACTAAGTACAAAGGTATTGGTGAGCCAGAAGAAGAAACAGCAGCAGAAGTACAAGAAGCAGAAGCATAAAAAATACAGGCACTGAACACCTGTCTTTAAGACTGAAAATGCAACACACAAAAAAACCAGCTTAGGCTGGTTTTTTTGTACTCCCTTACTGTACAGCTTTTCCATTCACGAACAACAAAAAGCTAACCATTATCGACAACAAAAAAAGGTACCAGGGTAAGTTATTGATGCCGAACGATTTTAAGTGCATGTGCAGCTTTACAAGCTTTTTTCCATGGCAACCCAAAAGCTTTCAGCCTATCCTTGTCCAAATGCTTAATTATTGGCTCTTAGGGCATCACGAATGTTGAAGTAGCTCTGGCTCCCACGCGAATTCTTTGAATACACGATGCCAGTTATCATCAACACCCGCAGTAATCTCAATAGGCTCGTCTGTATATGGGTGGCGAAAGCTAAGACGTGAAGCATGTAACATTAAACGACGACAATCATAGTGATCTCGGAATACCCGATTATGCCGTCCATCTCCATGATTAACATCACCAATAATATGGTGGCTTAAATGGTGCATATGGCGGCGCAACTGATGCTTACGGCCAGTTTGCGGCATCATCTCAACCAAACAGTAACGACTGGTTTGATAACGGCCCGTCGCGATAGGAACTTCGACCGTCGCCAACGGTTTATAAGCGGTAATTGCTGACTGAGCTTCTTTCTCTTGAGACGCGTGCTTATCGGCAATCTTGTCTAACTCCTCTTTCAAGGGGTAATCCAATACCGCGGCGTCATTTATCCACCCCCGCACAATGGCGTGATAGGTTTTTTCTAGCTGATGCTCAGCAAAAATCGGCATCATTTTGCTCGCCGCTTCGCTGGATAAACCAAGAATAAGTACGCCCGACGTAGGTCGGTCTAAGCGATGCAATGGAAAAACATGCTGACCAATTTGGTCGCGCAGCGTTTGCATGACAAAGCGTGTTTCGTGACGATCTAACCATGAACGGTGTACCAACATGCCGGCAGGTTTATTCACCGCGATATAATGTTCATCACGATAAATAATCTCTAACGGCGTTACCACTTCTTGTGTCGTAACAGGCTCACTCACTGTCCCTTTCCTCCAAATAGCTGATCCAATTGACGGGTTATCACGACAATATCGTCGCAACTGGTATCATTGCGCATTGTCTCTTCCACATAAGGGGTAATTTCAAAACCATGTGGCAGCGCACCGCCCTGTTCGAGTAGTACCGTCATGCGCGGAATAAAAATCCATTGCAGCCATTGGGTACACGATAGCGTATCAGCTGCAAACGGCACTGAGCTGGACAATGCCTGCGTCGTGGGGGCGTTCTCATCCCAGAGTTGATGCTGACGCAACATCTGCCCCAACTGCATGAGCAACACTTGGGCTTGTTGATTGGACATAAACATCACCTAACAATAAAAATGGGCGCAAGAATAGCACCGCTACACCAATGAACTCAAACCGATTCCCTCCTTTTGATATTCCACGGTATACTCAACGACTACAGAAATAGGGATAGGCGTTATGACGGCAATACATCATCTTAGTCAGCTCCTCACACAAGCAGGGTGCACATTTCAGATCTTTGATTTAGGGCGACGGGTCAGCCCCATCGCAACAGACATATTCCAGTCTATTGAGAAAAACCAACAACCCTACCCTTACCCCCTACAACATCACGCGCAATTTGCGCTAGCTTTCCGTCAGCCAACAGAAACAGAGCCCTTTATTTGGTTGCTTAAGTTTCCTTTGGATGAGCGTGGGCTACTAAAAAGTGCTGCCGTTGGCGACTTTATTCGCTACGTCGCTGAGGCAATGGGGCAACAACTGACGGCCCCGCTATCGGATGAAAGGCAGAAGCAACTCGCCGCTAACCCTTACCTGTTTAAGCCCAGCGAAGACAAGCTGGCGATGCTGCATGCTTTTCTACGCTTAGAGCAACACCTGCCGCCCAGTCATTATTATGCGCAAGCGCGACACTATTTATCCCTCCAAGGAGATAAGCAGACGTGGCAACAACTCGGGTTACAGGGGTTTGCTGATATTGCGGTGCGTCTCGATAACGATAACAACGCCACATTAGTAAAAGAGGCATTAGCACAACTGCCGCCACCTCCCTTGTTCGCACTGCTTGGGTGTCTCGAACATGTCGCACTGCCCACGAACATCATCACATCATTGGGTGAGATGCTTGAAGAAGGGCTGAATACAGCCCAACCAGACCATGCGCGCATCACTGCACTGGTACGTGCACTGGCTGGTGCCAGACCCGACACCTTATCGCATTATTTACATCTTGTTCTGGCTCACCCCCTGCTCAATACGGCTGACATGTTGATCGCCATTGCAGGTCGATGCTGGCAAGGATTAAATGAGGCACGAGTGCAACAGTATCTGCTGCGGCTGGCTGAAAATGGCGATCAAGCGCTCTTTAATGCCCTGTTTGCTGATCTGGTGGCCATTCCGACCCTGCGCTGCCATCTATTGCCGTTATTGCATCAGCCTCTTCCCGGCACTCTACAGCATGCGCTGCAAAACATGCAGTCAACACTACATTAAGCAGGACGAATAATGAACACAGAACTTGGGCTGATTGTACTGATAACAGCCGTTGCCTGCCTTTTTTGGCAACAGAGAAAACAGTCAGAACATGCCCAACGCTACATTCAACAGCGTTGTGAGCAACTGGGGCTACAACTGCTTAGCATTCGCCGCGGACGCTATCACTGGCGTAGTCCTGCAGGAAAAACTGGCTGGTTCACACGTTACTATTTTGAGTTTTCCGCCAATGGCAGTGACTACTATCAAGGCAGCTGTTGGTTACAAGGGGTGCACTTGGTCCGCTTTGACATTCCTCCTCACCACCTACCTGATGCTGATTACTAAAGCACAAAAGGTGAAGGAGGTAACACCTTCGCCTTCAAACAACAAAACTCCGCAATACGAACAGTTATTTCTATACTTATAACTACCATCATTATTACGGAGGCAGGGTCATGGAGCTATTTTCGCATAACCTCGCTTCATTGTTTGAACAACTCGGTTTAGAAAGCAGCCCTCATGCGATCAAAACCTTCGTTTCAAGTCACCACTTGCATACCGGAGAGAGGCTTCACGATGCAGACTTTTGGCGTCCATCACAACGCCACTTTCTCAACGAAGCACTAGACGAAGATGCGGATTGGGCCGAAGCCATCGACTTGCTCGCCACGTTGCTACGTCGCACGTACTGAACGTTACTGACACAGACTTGCTTGCCTCGCCGTCATGGGCACGCTAAGGTGTGCCGTGTTCGGTAACAAACATGAAGGAGAGCGCGTGGCTAATGAGATACAACGCCAACTAGAAATGGCAATACAATCTTTAGTGCAAGAAGGAAAAGAGCCGACCACCGCATTGGTCAGGGCACGCCTTACACAATCGATTCCAATGCCCGTCATTCTTTCCGCATTGCAGAGCTGGAAAAGAACCAAAACCGTGCCCGGCTATACGCAAGTAAAAGAAGAGATCACGCTTGAGAAGCGGGTAGAGATGTTAGAAAAACAGGTGAAATTGCTGACCGAGAAGCTCAATGCGCTAGAGATGTAACCCCCTATTTTACTCACACCTCTTTTGCTAACACCGATAAAGGGGACTCGCGTCCCCTTTCTACTTGCAGCCCTGCCACCCTTATTGAAAGTCCCACGATAGATTAGAAACAATCCGGCAAGGTTCACAACGAAAATGAAACAGATCATGCAGTGGCGCATCTAAACGCCAGTCTGCACTACCACATTTCGGGCAGCAACGGGTTAACTCTTCTTCTCGACTGTTGCCACCAACTTGATACTGATAGTAATAGGTCGGAATTTTAGTCAAATACTCAATCCGTCCGCGCAAATCCCAACCACGCCGGAACAGATCGCTATCGACATCTCTCATCTCATGCAAAGCGGCATGCTCAGCTTGGCACCCTGCAGCCATCTGCAATTCATCACACGCTTGCCACTCTGTCTGCCACTTAACCACCGCTTTATGATCCCCGTTAAACGTCGCTGGTAATTGATACAACGGAATCGGCATTAACTGATCACCGCATTTAAGCGGCGAAGAGGTATGAACATAGCTGGTATAAAGAACAAACCACGTAGGGTGCTCTGTATCACTAGAGGTATCAGAATTTAAATCTCGGCCTAGCACTTTAATTTTTGGAGAGAGTAGACTGGCTTGAGATAAACGCGCTAAACACGCTTTCACCTGTGGGCTATGATAGTCAGGGTGCAAGCTATCCGATTCTGGCGTCACAGCACGAACACTAAACACCCCTTCGCCAATCACAACAGGAAACTCTCGACCTAAAACTTGACCGTTATAACGTAAAGCATCCATTAACGCATTAATGCTTACCTCTACATCCGTGAACGTCGTGTTATCAAACAGGTCAAATTGCAATTCACACACATACATCAGCTTTTCACCACAGGCTTAAGTTCAGCTAAAAATGTTTCAATGTCTGGGGCTAACACCTCGCGCTGCTTTTTCCCCACCGTCTCAAGTATCACTTCACCTGAGAGATTACAGATAGAGATCAACTGCTCTTCACTATCCAGGGCGGCAATAAACACCGTGGGTTTTAATTTTAGTCGACGCTGCATCACCAAATGACCCAACATGTTTTCTTGCAAGCGCAGCAGGTCTTCATCACTCCAAACTTGCAGCAAAACCAAGTCTCGCCCGCCGTGGTTTGCTGGCATATCCGCAGAGTACTGACTGCCAAAAAAGATCTTAATATCATCGTGCAAACGCAGCTCAATGCCTTGTTCTACATTGGTAAAATCAGCTAGCGGCGACCGGGGCACGGCTTTCCAACTCACCTCGTAACCCGAGTCCCTTTCAATACACGGTGATGGCAAACCACTGAGCTGATCATCTTGAGCTAAAGCAAAGCCAGCCTGCTGCCAGGCTTCATGAAAATCAGCAGAAAATGCAAATAATGCGCTAGCAACGGAATGTTCCATTCGCAACCTCTTTAAAGATTCAGTAAACTTCACTTATTCTAATCGAAATGTGTCACTTTCAGTATGAGCAAATACAAAGATGCCCCAGCATTGTCTGGATTAACATTGGGACAAGCAACAGAGTATCAATGTCACTATGATGCGTCCCTGTTACAACCCGTACCACGCAGCCTCAACCGTGATGACCTAAACCTAGGTGAGGCGCTCCCCTTTACTGGGTATGATATTTGGACACTGTACGAGTTATCATGGTTAAACAATAAAGGCTTGCCTCAAGTTGCCATTGGCGAAGTTCGTCTGCCTGCCAATAGCCCAAACCTGATCGAGTCCAAATCTTTTAAGCTCTACCTCAACAGTTTTAATCAAACCAAGTTTAAAAACTGGCAGCACGTTGCTGATACCTTGCAAACCGATCTTAGTCAGTGCGCAGGGGAACACGTTGATGTGACCTTATCGCCATTAGAAGAGTTTGATCAACAGCCTATCATTGATTTTGGTGGGGAGTGTATCGACAATCAAGATATCGAAATAGACAACTACGATTTCGATGCGTCGCTGCTTAGCGATGCGGCACAGGGCGACACCGTTACAGAAACCCTACACAGCCACCTATTAAAGTCTAACTGCCTGATCACCAGCCAGCCCGATTGGGGGAGTGTGCGTATTGCTTACACCGGTAAAAAAATTGACCGCGAAAAGTTGCTGCGCTATCTCGTCTCATTCCGCAACCACAATGAGTTTCATGAGCAGTGCGTCGAGCGAATTTTTACCGATATTATGCACTACTGCCAGCCGGAGTTACTTACTATCTATGCTCGCTATACGCGTCGCGGCGGATTAGATATTAACCCATACCGTACCAACATGGGTAAAACCCCAAGCGATAACTTCCGTCTCGCGCGACAATAATCCCAAAAATCGACCACTATATGTGGTCGATTTTCGCTTAATTTCACCGACCCACCACACACTGTTGAATCTAACGCTAGACTTCACTCAATCAACCAGTAAGATAAGTGCATCTTCACTAACACATTGATGTGGTATGCGTTTATTTTTGTTGCTTTGTTATCTTCTCGCGGTGATCAGTTTTCCCTCTATCGCACGCTCTTACAATGTTCCAGCCCTTGCCGAGGCGAATGCCCTCGTTGAGACCGCGCCCAAAAAAGCAATACGCTTAACAACTAAATACATCGCCCAGTCAATCAACAAAGAGCGAAATGGCGTACGTGGTGATGATGTCGATTTGTCCTTACGAACGCCACTGAATGTTGTGCATGCTATGTTCATCCAGTCTCAAGCCGAAAGCTACTTAGAGCAGCACTATAACGCCCTAAACACACTGGATGATGCCATCGAATTGGCCAACAACCATGAACTGACGATGGCGGTCACCGAAGCCTACATTCTTAAAGCACAAATTTACTGGCAAGGGTTGCATGATAATGAAAGCGCATTGCGCCTTCTGACGCTAACCAATTCTCGCCTCAACGAGACAAACAGCAGTGTGCTGATTAACGCCCAGCGCCAATTACAATATCAATCTACCCTATTGCGAGCTCAAATCCAGTCGGCCTCCTATAATGAAGAGCTAGCAAATCAACACTTTATGAATGCGCAAAGTTACCTTGAGCACCTTGATAACATCGATAACAAAATCGACTATTACTTAGCCACCGGTGAGCATTATCTACGTTATCTGAACGATGATCTGGCTCTTGACCAACTCATTTCCGGATTCTGGCTCGCTGATGAATATGAAAGTCAGGCAAAAATCGCTCAAGCAAATCTCCTACTCGCTCGATTATATGAACGGCGGAAAATCTTCGATAAAGCATTGCAACACGCCTCAGCAGCGGGTGATTTTTATGAGAGTCACCAACGACAAAAGCCACTGTCGCAAACCTTAACCCTGATCGCGTCTATTTACGAACAACAACGCCGATATAACCTCGCGTTAGTGCACTACTTCAATGCACTCGATGTAGAAAATCAACTCAGTAAACACTCACGATCCAGCCAGTTACGTCTCAATATCGCCAGAGTATATTGGCAGCTATACAACTACACACAAAGTGAAAAGTACTTACTCTTTGCCAAGCGAGTGGCCATAACGAATAACAACGAAAATGTAATGGCACAAATAGAAATACTCTACGGCGAGTTAAGGCTCACGCAGAACCAGCTCGATGAGGCGTTAATACATCTTGAGAATGGGCTCGTCATCGCTGATCGAATTGGTGACACCGCCTTACAAATCCAAGGTGAGCAGTTGCGTTCCCAAGCTTTACAAGAAAATCTTGATTTCCAGAACGCGCTTTTAGCCCAACGTCGTGTCGAGCAATTGTTGCAAACACAACAACAGCTCCGTAATAGAAGTGAAATTGAAATCTTTAAAGGGCGGCAGCGAATGTTGGAGCGGAATCTTAAACTGGATGAGCTTGAGCGCCAACAACTCAAGCAGCAACTAGAGCTCTATCGCAACGAAAAGGTTATTTACAGTTTACTTGCGATTATCACCGTCATTCTTCTCTATGCCCGCAATCGCGCTGCCAAGTACGGTAAAGCCATGGAACAGATGACGTCACTACAAGAGAAGCTGTATGAGCATCCTCGAAGTGGGTTACGCAATCTACGTATGCTCAATGCACGCCTATCCGACTCCCTACGTAAAACCAGTGCTCACTTCGAACAATGGCACCTCGGCGAACTCATCAATGAACCGCTCAGCGATCGACTTCGCTTTGCACTGTTTGACGTGCCGCAGATCCGTCAAATTTATATAGAAAGCGGCTATGAACAAGGGTTACAGCTCGAGAAGTCTTTTGGTCACTTTTTAACGCAGGAGATATGTGAACCAGCGCGTATTTATCACTTTTCTGACGGGATCTTTTTGTACATTGAACCCAATGCAAGAATGAGCAGTAATCCACGCGAATTATCTGATTCGATCCAAAGCTTAGTGACTCGCTTCATGGAAGCACGCCAACTAACAACAACAACTCGCATTGGTATGGCAGAGTATCCTTTCTTGCCCAGAGCATACACTGCCATCAATGCACAAGAGTTAATGGATATATTACTAATGACGCTATACGCAGCGAAAAAAGAGAGCCTGATTAGCGAAAGCAGCGAATGGGTACACATTCAAGCCATCGATGCCGCTCCAGCCGCCAGTTTTGTTAATCGACCAATTCGCGAGGCGTGTCAGCAAGGATTACAAAACGGACTACTGCGAATTGAATGCTCATCAAATAATGATATTAGCTGGTGAGATAACGGATATGACATTAAGTAATAAACTATTAATTACTAATATTTATTCACTCAATAGTGGCTAATAACTTGAATTTTGTTACAGTGACGAAGCACATTTTTTAACAGCGCAATACGCCGTATGCATTTGCGGCTAAACATAACTGCAGTACAGTAAATATGACCAATAACAACTATGCCGATCAGCTTTCGCACATGCGAGAGCAGCTTGAAACCGCACAAGCAGAATATCGAGAAAGCACTCTCGCTGCCGTTAGAGATATTGGGCTAATGAAACGCACTCTTATTCATATTTGCACAGCCTTAATTGGCGATAGCCATGAACTCGATGAACTGCTTCACGATGTCTGCCCGCTACTAGAAAATAAAAATACGCTTATCAGCCAACTAGTGCCTAAATTGGCTCTGTTAGAGCGCTTGTGCCAAAGTCAATCCGCGAAGAAAGTCGATCACTTTAAGCGGCTAAACCAGCAAATTGAACAATCATCTAATGTAATAAATCGTACGCGAGAGCTTCCCGCTCAGTTCCAGCGAGATATCGCTAATCAACTCCATCGCACTGCATCTACAGGCCACCACGATACGCTTACACGAGTAATTCAGCTCCTCGATATTTACGAAAAAGCGATAAAATTACTCAGTACCGACACAGAGCGTGCACATCACGCTCCAATCGTACAAGATTTACTGCATAACCTCTCTAATGAGCTACAGAACTTAATCACAGAGCTAGATTTTGACAGTAAAGCTGGGGATTCATTGCTGGATATTCGTAACCAACTGCTCATTGGCGTTGACGGTGAAACCCTTATTCAACTGGCACTAAAAGTCATCCGCTTAGTTATTGATGGCACCCATGATGAACGCCAGCAATCACAGCTATTTCTCAACACCCTAAATGGCGACCTCAGCAGTTTACAGCAGGCGATGCGCCATAGTTTAGAACATAGCCAAACCATGGTGTCACATCACCGTGACCTCACGGGTGAGTTATCACAGATCCAGCAGAAATTACTCTCTCGCATTCAAAATGAAAAATCGCCCAATAACCAATCACTCATATCCAGTGTTAAAGAAGCTTGTGATGATATGTTGCACCTGGTGGAACGTAATCGCCTGTTGGAAAAACGCGAGCAAGCACTGTTGGAGCGTTTACGTTATAACGAAGCTAAAATTGCCAGCCTATACGGACAAACCCTCGACTATCGTCGGCGGCTAAATGACCAAGAACGCAAAATGTTCATGGATCATCTCACTAAAGTATACAATCGTGCCGCTCTCGTCGACCGCATGGAACATGAATACAAACGCTGGCTCCGCTACCAACACCCGTTATGTGTTGCTTTTGTTGATATTGACCACTTTAAAAACATCAATGATAACTATGGTCATATCGCTGGCGACAAAGCACTTAAAATTATCGCCAGAACCATATACAAGAATGTCTCTGATACAGATTTTGTTGCCCGTTATGGTGGTGAAGAGTTTGTCGTCATCATGGCTGAGCGAAAAAAAGAGACGCTCACCAAACAGTTAAATGCGGTTCGTCATGCGGTCGAGTCGCTACCCTTTAAGTTCCGAGATCAAGATGTCTCTATCAGCATCTCTATTGGTGCCACCCTCTTCAGTGGTAGCGATACACCAGACAAAGTGCAAGAGCGTGCCGACAAAGCATTGTATGATGCGAAAGCTTCTGGACGAAATCAGCTGATTTGGGTCTAAACCGGACCTCTCGATAAAGTTTCATATAAATAAGCTGGTCAGCCCCACAGATGCTGTGTAAGGTGATAGAACAACGAAAATAAAACAAGCATTTAACTTTATTGCTTGGGGCGTGGTTCTTTTGGGTTCCTGCAACATTCGCCAAAAGCACTTCTCGCCCGACATAAACCCAGTTTATGGAGGTCAATATGATCACACACATCAGCCCGACTGGGGCCATGAACTTGCTTTCACAGTTAGAGGTCGACAAGCTCAAACACACCGCCAGCAGCGAACTCTATCGTTTATACCGTAACTGCTCCCTTGCGGTCCTCAACTCTGGCAGCCATACCGACAGCTCAAAAGAACTACTCGAACGACATAAAAGTTTTGATATCAATGTATTAAGGCGAGAGCGCGGTGTGAAGCTTGAACTCATTAATCCACCAGAGCATGCTTTTGTCGATGGCCGCTTAATCAAAGGCATTAAAGAGCACATGTTTTCTGTGCTGCGCGATATCCTCTATCTCAATAGCCATGTTCTTACCCGTAACGATCTCAATCTAACCAGCTCCGTCCACAATACGAACCTTATTTTCGATATCTTACGCAACGCCGATGTATTACACCCAGGTCTCGACCCAAGCCTTGTAGTCTGTTGGGGAGGGCATTCTATCAACGATGTAGAATATGAATATACCCGTAAAGTGGGAAATGAATTGGGGTTAAGGGAGTTAAATGTTTGCACGGGTTGTGGCCCTGGTGCCATGGAAGGGCCAATGAAAGGGGCGGCAATTGGTCACGCTAAGCAACGATTTAAAGAAGGACGCTTTATCGGTCTCACCGAACCCTCGATTATTGCTGCCGAGCCACCAAACCCAATCGTATCAGAACTGGTTATACTGCCCGACATCGAAAAGCGTCTCGAAGCCTTCGTTCGCATGGGGCATGGCATTATTATTTTTCCTGGCGGCGTTGGTACATCGGAAGAGCTACTGTATATCTTAGGGATCTTGCTGCACCCCTCCAACGCAGATCAGCCAATGCCGTTGGTACTAACGGGGCCCAAAGAGAGTGAAGCCTATTTCCGAAATATCGATAATTTCATTGCCACGACTTTAGGCAAGGAAGCACAACAGCGCTACCAGATCATTATTAATGACCCGCAAAAAGTCGCCAAAGTAATGAAATCAGCAATGCCAAAAGTAAAACAGCACCGCCAAGCCAGTGGTGATGCATACAGCTACAACTGGTCTTTGCGCATTGAACCGGAATTTCAATTACCTTTTGCGCCGACCCATGAGTCCATGGCATCACTCGATCTGCATTTAAACCAACAACCCGAAGTCCTCGCAGCCCACCTACGGCGTGCTTTCTCTGGCATTGTTGCTGGTAATGTTAAAGATGAAGGGATACAAGAAGTTGAACGTAACGGGCCATTTATTATTGATGGTGACCTCAATTTAATGAAGGACATGGATAAACTTCTGCATAGTTTCGTTTCTCAACAGCGAATGAAGCTACCGGGCACAAAGTACGAACCTTGTTATAAAATAAAAACCTAATTCATCCACCCTTGGCGTTAAGACAGTGAGCCTGATATTATCAGGACACTGTCCATTATAATTCGCTGCTATGTCTCTTCATCTTGTCGTTATTGATGCACTTAATTTGATCCGTCGTGTTCATGCTGTTCAAGCTGATCCAACGGATATCACCACCACTGCCCGCGTCTGCACGCAGGCACTAAGTAAAATTATCAAGATGAGTCAACCGACCCATATCATTGCAGTCTTTGATCATCAAAGCAGTGATCGTGGCTGGCGAGCAGCGCTGATTCCTGAATACAAAGTAGGCCGAAAGCCAATGCCAGAGGCTCTACTAAAAGGCCTAGATGAAATTCAAGAAGCCTTTTGGGCAATTGGTGTAGACTCCTTGCTATCCGATGGCGACGAAGCCGATGATCTCATCGCCACCATTGCATTAAAAGTTGCCGATCGCGGTGAGAAGGTCACTATCGTATCAACGGATAAAGGGTTTTGTCAGCTGTTGCGTCCAACACTACAAGTACGCGACTACTTCCAACAACGTTGGCTAGACGGCCCATTTGTTGAAAAAGAGTTTGGTGTCCCCATCGAGCAACTTACCGACTATTGGGGACTGGCTGGGATCAGTTCCAGCAAAATTTCAGGCGTGCCCGGTATCGGACCAAAAGCGGCGAAAGAGCTACTTTCACTGTACCCAAACCTCGACGCCATACTCAATGCAGAAGATATTCCAGACAAATATGCCAAAAAGCTAGCAGGACAAGCAGAGAATGCCCTTAATGCTAAACAAGCGGCGAGCTTAAAAACCGACATCGCCCTCGGTTTCAATTTACAAGATATTCGCTACAACGAAACAAATGAATAACCGGTGTCAACAAGTACAATAAAGGCCGCTACATGCGGCCTTCTCTATTGTTAGTGCGCGTTATTTTAGTGTGGCGAAATGTCGCTCAACACTTGCACATGTACTGTGATTTCTTCTCTATCATGGTAGAGGTGCTTGGCTTGCATATTAAACTTCACCTTATTTTGAATCAGATAAAGCTTCATATTTTCAATGTCCTGCAACACTTCATCGTAACGCCCCTTCATCGGTAGCTTTAGATTGAAAATGGCTTCTTTTGCCCAGCCTTTTACCAGCCACTGCCCCATTAAATGAGCAACACGAGCTGGTTTTTCAATCATGTCACACACCAGCCACGTCACATTCTTACGTGGCGGTTCAAATTTAAAGCCATCGACCTCATGGTGTTTTACTTGGCCTGTCTCCATCAAGCTGTCTGCCATCTGCCCATTATCAATCGCATGAACAAACATTGAACGCTTCACTAACTGATAGGTCCATCCTCCTGGACAAGCGCCTAAATCAACACCCCACATACCGGGCGCCAAACGGGTATCCCACTCTTGACGGGGAATAAAGACATGAAAAGCTTCCTCAAGTTTCAATGTCGAGCGACTTGGCGCATCTGCAGGGAACTTAAGGCGCGGAATGCCCATAAAGAATGGCGAGTTATTGTTAGGTCGGGAATAACCAATGTAACACTGGCCTGGAGCGGTGAAAAACAGATGGAAAACTGGCTTCTTGAGGTTATCTTTCGCATACATCAGCCCCTGCTTACGCAGTGCTTGGCGCAAAGGCACGGTAAACTTGCGACAGAACTTAGACAGCTCTTTGCCTTCGTTGGTGTCTGGCATTTCCACGCGCAGGTCACCACAGCAAGGGAACTCGCCACTGTAATCGGCCAGTGCAGACAGAAGTGGTGTGATGCGATCATCAACAGGTAAATCGTTAACCTGCCCTGCCACCAGCACCATCTGACGTGCAAAAATCAGGCTTGAAAACGTTAGGGTCTCGACCAGCTTTTCGGCATCACCGGGCTGGTAGCACTCAAAAATAACATAACCGGATTGTGTTTTTACACGCGGAAAGCCGTAGATCTCTACCTGATTGGCCCTGTTCTGAACTTCCCCTGCGCACTCTTTTTCAAATCCTGGTCGACAATAAAGTAAAACCTGATTCACGTTATAACCTCAAGCATGACGCCAGACAGCAATAAACAACGCTATCCAGCCAACAATAAAACAGATCCCGCCAAATGGCGTGATCGGGCCAAACCACTTTATTCCGGTTAACGCCAGCAGATAGAGACTACCGCTAAATGCGACAATTCCGACAATGAAAAAAATGGCTGCGTATAATAGCGTAGTTGCCGGTAAAAATCGCATCAAAATGGCAACCGCGAGTAATGCCAGCGTATGGATTAGCTGATAATGCACCCCAGTTTGGAAAACAGCCACCATCGCTGGAGACAACACCGCCTTTAAACCATGGGCCGCAAAAGCACCTAAACCCACCCCCAATGCGCCACTAAATGCCGCAAACAGCAGAATCCCTTTCATTGACTATGGCCCTCCATTGCCGGTATTGATAACAAGTTAATTAAATACCTCTTGTTCACTGCTCGCTTTAGCTAGAATCCAATTACGGAATGTCGCAATACGCCCCGTCTCGGCTTGTTTTTCATGGCAAACGAAATAGAACGCATTGTGACTGATCAATTTCTCTTCAAACGGACAGACCAAGCGCCCTGCTTCTAACTCAGGCTGCGCCAGTACATTGTTACCCAACGCAACTCCCTGACCGTGCACGGCTGCTTGCAAGACCATAGTCGAATGGCTAAAGATGGGGCCCTGGTTGTAGTTGCTCCCTTCTAGACAGAACTCACGGAAAAAGTGTTTCCACTCCTTGCGCGACGTGTCGTGTAGTAGGGTATGTGACTTGATATCAATTAAGTTGCGCAGCGGCTTGTCGCCAGTCAATAACATGGGTGAGCAGACTGGCAGCAAATATTCTTGATACAACTTGTCACATCGCAAACCATTCCAGTTTCCACGCCCATAATAAATGGCCACATCAACATCATCGGTTAGTGAGCCTTCATCCATATCAACCGCTTTAATACGTACATCGACTTCAGGGTGCTGGCGATGAAAGTCACTTAACCGCGGCACTAACCATTGAATAGCGAAGCTTGGTGGCAGGCTAATTGTCAATGCCCCTTTCGAACCACGTTCCAGCACCTTGTCCGTCGCTTCCGACAGCATAGTGAACACATCTTTTATATCTAAAAAGTAACTTTGTCCCTCTTCGGTTAATAGCAAAGAGCGATTTCTTCGCCGAAATAATTTTAATCCGAGGAACTCTTCCAGTGCTTTTATCTGGTGACTGATTGCTGCCTGAGTAACAAACAATTCATCGGCAGCTCTAGTAAAGCTAAGATTGCGTGCCGCAGCTTCAAAGGCTTTTAAGGAATTTAGGGGAGGTAAGCGTCTTGCCATTCTTTAGCTCTCAATAGATTAGTTTTTTTTATCTCAAATATTATAATTTGTCGATTGTCTCCTGGCTAGAAAATCCCTATAGTTCCCCTGTAATAAATACTACGCTGATGCGAGAGTACTTATTGCGATGTTGTGTTTGCATTTATCGGCACTTTTGCCGATTTGGGTATTCAATACCCTTCAATTCCTGTATTTTTGACCTGTCTGTCAAAGTTCTACATTAGCATCGTGCTTATTAACGGTGCTATTTTTTTGCTTGCAGTTTCGCAAGATTAAGCCACCATATACCCCAAATAACCCATTGTAGTAATAATTGTCATGTTTGATATCGAAAAGATCCGCAGCCAATTTCCTGCTCTGCAGACACCTGCAGCTGTTTATCTCGACAGTGCAGCCACGGCACAAAAACCACAAGCCGTTTTAGACGCCATTCAATCCGTATATCAACAGGGCAATGCCAATGTTCATCGCGGCAGTCACTCCATGACAGCAACGACAACAGCACAATTTGAGCACGCACGCACCACCGTACAACGCTTCATTAACGCCAACTTCGCGCAAGAGATCATTTGGACCCGAGGCGCGACCGAAGCCTTAAACCTGATCGCTCAAAGCTATGCCCGCCCATTATTAGAACTCGGCGATACGATTCTGGTCAGTGAAATGGAGCACCATGCCAATATTGTACCTTGGCAAATGGTGGCTGAGCAGACTGGTGCGCAAGTAAAGAAAATCCCCATGAATGCGGACTGCACACTCGATATGGCGGCCTTTCAACAACTGCTCGATAGCAGTGTGAAAATCGTTGCCGTCGCCCACATGACCAACGTGACAGGCACGCGCCTGCCCGTTGAAACCATTATCGAGCAAGCACACCGTATTGGCGCGGTGGTGGTGGTTGATGGTGCGCAAGCCATTGTGCATGAAAATGTCGATGTGCAGGCGCTTGATGCGGACTTTTATGTCTTTTCAGGTCACAAGCTCTTTGCACCAACTGGCATTGGTGTACTTTACGGCAAAAAGGCGCTACTCGATAACATGCCACCATGGCACGGCGGAGGAAAGATGGTGGAAAAGGTCTCCTTTTCTGGCACCTCGTATACTGGTTTACCGGGTAAGTTTGAAGCTGGAACCCCTAACATTGCAGGGGCTGTTGGCTTAGCCGCCGCCATTAATTGGCTCGAAGCTATCGATCGCGATGCTGCAGAAGCACACCTGCTTGCCTTACGCGATCGCGCCGTTGAGGGCATTAAGGCTATCGACGACCTGCGCTTTATTGGCTTACAAAAGCACAGTAGCGTTTTCTCATTCGTTATTGATGGCGTTCACTACCAAGATATTGCTATGTTATTGGATCAACAAGGGGTGGCGATCCGCAGCGGAAATCACTGCGCCCACCCACTCTGTGATGCATTAAACCTTGCGGGGACTGTACGGGTCTCAATTGCGCTATATAATACCGAACAAGATATCGAGCAGTTTATTGCTGCCCTGCAAAAGGCCAGTGATATGCTTTAAGTGTAATTCCGACAACAAGAGATAACATTTCATGCAATCACACCCGTTTGGTAACGAGATTACTGTTGAGACCATTACGACAACATTGGCCGCATTGCAAGGGTGGGAAAATCGTTACCGTCAGGTGATTTTATGGGGCAAGCAGCTGCCCGCACTGCCAGATGACATGCGTGACGAACAACACAAGGTCAATGGCTGTGAAAGTAATGTGTGGCTGTATTGGCACTTAGATGAGCAACAGCAGTATCAACTCTATGCCGATTCTGATGCGCGGATTGTGAAAGGGCTGGTTTGTCTGGTTCTTGCTGCCTATAACAATAAAACCGCAACGCAGATCCGTGCCTTTGATTTTAATGCTTACTTCAGCAGCCTTGGCATGGAGCAGCACTTAACACCAACCAGAAGTAACGGCATAAAAGCGATCGTCGAGCGTATTCAAGCACTGGCTGAATAGAAAAGAATCGCAACCTATAATAAAAGCCCGGCAGGCTACCACACCTGACCGGGCTTAACTGTTCAACGAGGATCAAACAGTAAAAAACAGAGTATCAGTTTTGCTTGGCGAACACGCCATGGGACATAGCGTGTTCTCATGGCTAACGCTTACTTTGCGGTTAGCTTGGCAATAATCCGTGACACAGCAACAAAGCCAAAGGTGGCTGTCACCATTGTCGCGGCACCAAAGCCGCTTGCACAATCCATTCGCTTTTCTCCCTCAGCGGTCGCTTTCATTGCACACACCGAACCATCAGGCTGTGGGTATTTGAGCTGCTCGGTCGAAAACACACATTCGATGCCAAACTTACGCTTCGGATTCTTGGGAAAATTGTGATGGCGACGCAAAGTATCTCTTAGCTTCTTGGCTAGCGGATCTTGAATCGTCTTGGTTAAATCTGCGACTTGAATCTGGGTTGGGTCAATTTGACCTCCAGCCCCACCGGTTGTGATCACCTTGAACTTATTACGCTTACAATAGGCCAACAGAGCCGCTTTCGGTTTCATGCTATCGATAGCATCTAGAATATAATCAAAACGGCCATCAATATATTCGACGATGTTTTCCGGCGTAATGAAGTCATCAATAAGGTTTACCACGCAGTCAGGGTTAATCAAGCGAATACGCTCCGCCATCATCTCAATCTTGCTTTGCCCAATCGTGCCTGTCAGCGCATGGATCTGACGATTAATGTTGGTCACACAAACATCGTCCATGTCGATAAGCGTAATTTCTCCAATCCCAGAACGCGCCAGTGCTTCAGCCGCCCAAGAGCCGACACCACCAATACCAATCACGCAAATATGCGCACCACGTAGGCGCTCAACATTGCTGTTGCCATAGAGGCGGCGAGTACCGCCAAATCGCTGCTCGTATTGTTCGCTAGCAGGAGAAAGATCTTCACGCATCGTGCTTATTCCGGAATCAAAAACAACTAGAGCGCGTTTTATACGCGCTCTTTCTCTATTTGTCCAGATTGGGGCAGCCAGCCTACTGTGCTAGCCCTAACGTCCACACCCGACCAAAGTGCTTGTAGTGACCTGCTTTTCGCCCTGCGTCGCTGCCCATGCCATGATAGAGGTCAAGGTGATTTCTCTTCACTGCGCCGCCAGTATCTAAGGCTACGACTAATCGTAATTCATGCTCACCCGTCCACAGCCCTGTTTCCGTTAGCAAAGGCACCTCAACCAACAACACGCTGCCCATTGGAATGTAATCGCGATCTGCTGCAACACTGGCTTCTGCCAACAATGGAATACCCGCACTACCTATCACATCCAAGGCGTCATTAGCCTTAAAAAAGACATATGATGCATTCTGCTCCATCAATTCAAAGACGCTCGCTTCATCCTGCTGCGAAGCCCAAAGTGTAATCGCTTCCAGTGACATCTGCTCAGCAGGTACTTCGCCGCGCTCAATCAATACTCGCCCAATGCTGCTATAAGGGTGGTTATTCTTACCGCTGTAAGCGAAATACTGTAACTGATCGTCATCACCAAAGTGCACAAAACCACTGCCCTGCACTTCCATCATGAAATTCGCTAGTGGATCAGCACTATAGCCCAACTCTAAGCCTTGCCCGTCAAGGGCTCCCCAGTAGATTTCCGCGCGTGACGGGCAGTTATCTCCACATTGAGGGTTCGCATAGAGCGGATATTGATAAGTGGAATCAGGTTGATGGCGCAACTCAATCACTGGCGAAAAATAGCCAGTCATCAATACATTACCGTAACCATCACTGCCTCCAAGCTGCTTTAGATCCAAGTTAACGTAAGGGAGGGCGTCAATATGCCCGCCCGTTGTTAGCCAAGCATTCACCATCTCATAGAGTTCAGCATACTGTTTTGCCATCGATGGCGAACGGCTCAATACCAACTCACTCTGAGCCAAAAAAGCCTCAGTCTCTTTAAGACTTAACGCCGTATTAATTTCAGTAACGGGATTTAGCATCTCTTCAAACTGACCGTCTAAATACTGCTGCCCTTGTTCGACATTTTTGGCACACCCTGTCAACAGAGCGCCCAATACACATACCTTAATGAAACGTACCAAAATGATTCCTTGTACCCATGATAAAAATAACTATCACTTATTGTGCATCATGTCGCTCAACAACGTGAGCAATGATGACAGAAATGATGGCTTGCACGTTATTTCGTTGCAGCTTATGCCACAAACGAGATAGCAAACCGAAAAGAACGAGTATAGGGTGAGAAAAGGGCAAAACTGTCATGCTTTTGTTTGTCTTCTAACAAGCATTCCCCCCAAAGGAGACGCTAAGTTGCCACCCCAAACACATTTACCACTGAATAAAGATGGCGACGAGTTATGACCCACTTAAGCGAGACTTACGCTCAAAGCGCGCTCGATAGGAAGGGCTTAAACGCACTAACGTTTCCGCGTTGAGTTCGTATTCATACTGCTCCTGACCAATACGGTAACGTAGACTATTGCCATCAAACTCATATTGTGTGGTCACTATCGCGCCACCAACCAAAATACCATCAACATGAATCTCAAATTCATCGGCATTATAGGGGGGAGCATCTTGTTCGCTCCACACCCCATACAGCTGCGAAATAGATATCGCCCCCGTTGAATGTTGTTGTAACACACCAATCGTTACCACACCCATGATGAATAAGCTCAGACCAAGAAATGAAAACAGCATTATTGATTGAAACAATTGGTGGTGTTTGGCTTTCATATTGCTACAGCACTCTCATCAGTAAATTACACATACAAACTGGCAAGTGAAGCATACCTATCAGCTTATTTATCAAATGATTATGCCATCATACACGTAAACACTTGCACTTTCACAAATAGTTCGCTTTAATCTGAATTATTATTCATTTTTTTATCATAGAATGTCAGATTATGAGAATTCGAAGTACCGCGCTAGTCAAAGGATTTAGACAGTCCGCCCCCTACGTTAATGCTCATCACAACAAAACGGTAGTGATTATGTTAGGTGGAGAGGCTATCGCTGATAATAACTTTAGCAATATTCTAAATGACATTGCGTTGTTAAATAGTCTAGGCCTCAAAGTTGTCGTGGTGTATGGCGCTAGACCACAAATCAGTGAACTGCTACAAGCTCACGATATTTCAACCCCATACCATAAAGGTGTTCGCATTACCGATGAACGGAGTCTAGAAATAGCGAAACAAGCGGCAGGGCAACTGCATTTAGATATTACCGCGCGTTTCTCAATGGGTCTTAACAATACACCAATGGCGGGATCGCAAATCACCGTAGTCAGTGGGAACTTCGTTATTGCACAGCCAATTGGGATTGATGACGGCATTGATTACTGCCACAGTGGGCGCATTCGTCGACTGCATATCGACGCAATTCAACGTCAGCTCGATAATGGCAGTATTGTTCTTATGGGCCCCATTGCCAGCAGCGTCACCGGAGAATGCTTTAATCTCAGCTCGGAAGATGTTGCGACCCATGTCGCTATTGGCCTCCATGCCGATAAGTTGATTGGCTATTGTTCACAGCAAGGGCTCACGCTAACCGATGGTGAAGTCATTTCTGAACTTCTCCCCGATGAAGCCGAGATCCATTTAAAACACCGCGAAGCGTTGGGAGACATGCAATCTGGCACCAGCCGATTTCTACGCGGTGCAGTACGCGCTTGTCGGGGGGGCGTTACCCGTAGTCATTTAATCAGCTACAAAGAAGATGGCGCATTAATTCAGGAGCTTTTTTCCGTTGAAGGGATCGGTACGCAAATTGTCATGGAGAGCGCAGAAAGAGTTCGCAATGCTACCATCAACGATATTGGGGGAATTCTTGAGCTTATTCAGCCACTAGAGCAAGACGGCATTTTGGTGCGTCGTTCGCGAGAGCAACTCGAACAAGAAATCGAACGTTTTATTGTTATTGAACGCGATAATGTCACCATTGGTTGTGCTGCGTTATACCCGTTTCCTGATGAAGGCATGGCTGAAATGGCCTGTGTCGCTGTGCATCCCGATTACCGTGATGGCGAGCGCGGTTTAACACTATTAAATAAATTAAAACAGCAAGCGAAAGGGATGGGATTACAGCACCTTTTTGTACTCACTACACGCAGCCTTCACTGGTTCCGAGAGCAAGGTTTTATTGAATCCGATGTCGAGCAACTGCCTGTGGCGAAGCAAGCACTCTACAACTTTCAGCGCCGCTCAAAAATATTGGCGCTGAAGTTGTAGGGGGAGTTAAAGCCATTTAATGAACATGCGAATAATTAGAATATCGCATTGAACTGCACAAATGGGCCGTGCCAAAGATCGGTTCGTTCATAAAGCAAGTAGTATTCATCGCTACTTGCACTATCCGAAGGTGATTGATATGTCCAGTCAACTTTGGCGCGATAGCCTGCTTGCAACGAGAAACCCAAACCGCGCAGCCTAGCTGAACGGCGCTGGTAGGTATAGCCCAACTCAACCGCCGAGGTCACCGCCAGCGCATAGCGACCGTAAATTTTACCCTCGCGGCTACCCACTGCATCTTCCAGTGCATCACGACTTACATTCAACTTATTTAGGCCTAAGCCGAATTCACCATCAATATAGAAGCGGTTATAGTCCAATTCGTAACGACCACCATACGATGTCTCATCGTAACCAAGAACTAGCATATAGCGGTCAACTGAAAAATCACGATCAAACGCTGCACCTTGATAACGGCCATTTTTTTTCTCAAAACCCACTGCGCTTGGAGCATCATAATTAGAAACTCTCAAGCCCAGATACAAGCCCTCTTCCATCACAAACGAGAGACCATACATGTTGTAGTCCGTCTCAAACGCATGATGAAACGCATTACTGTTATCATCGTAATAGTTGACCGTACCACCTGCCGCCATCTTTTCTAGCTCTAGACGCAGCGTCATCGCACCATCAAAGAACCCATTGAAGTCAACAACCGCGGTTAATAACTCAGTACCTTTTGAAACTAAGTTATTGTCACTCTCTTCGGCTTCGCTCGTTAGGTAGTTTACTGTGACCTGCGTGTCTCTGTAGCGGCCTTGCATATAGTAGTTATGCAAAATACTATCATTCATGTCATAGGTTGCGCGTGCGCGCGTGTCATCCCCAGTGCGAATTTTTTGGTTTACTTCCCAACTATTTTGCGTCACGCCATAACCAAACATCATATCAATAGATGATGCGCGTGGCGAAGCCATGCGAACCTCTTCACCAGCCTCATCTAAACCGAGGTTCCATAAATCGTACGTACTCAACTGGTATGTTTGTCTATCACGTGTCGACGTATTCTGAGCCGTCACATAAAGATCAGATCCACGACCAAATACATCCATGTTAGATCCGTAATTGAATCTAGGCGTATTAACTAGGTAGCCACTAGAATATAAGCTGTTGTTACTAAAGCGATAAAGAGAGACACCGCGATTTCTAACATTTAGCCACTCATAAACGCCAACAACCGTTTCATCATTTTTAACCGGGTACGGTGCAACTATGCCATTGAAGTCACTACGGTGATGCAGGTTCGTCTCTGCTGACACCCAATTCGCATACGAGTTAGATGTGTAGAGTTTATTGTCATCATGACCAATAAATGCCACCGCCGTTTGGCCGCTTAAATTATTACCAATCGCCCCAGTACCATAACGGGCTTTTACGGGAAGTTCGATGTTTCGAATATGCCCGCGACTGCCATGTAGCTCCAGCTTATCCTCGTGCAGGCACATCAGATTGCCATTACCATCAACATGCCGTGTCATCGCACGACGACATGATGGCCCAGGAAAGCGCGTCGCATTATGAGAAGAGTACATCGTGTAGTCACGGCAATCGCGTCGCTCACCACACTCGTATTTCACTCTTACGTAAGCGTAAGCGGTGTTTCCGTATTGTGCTTGAGCAAAAATCTCGGCATCGCCCGCACGTCGCGTTTGGTAACCTCGACCATTGCCCATATTAACGGTATAAGCACACTCACCTGTACAGTCCTTATTGGTCTTATAAATAGAGACTTCAGGTGCTCCGTGTTTAGCATAAAAGTCTGCCAGTTCAATGGGAGACTCAAGTGGTTCTTTATATTCATATGCAGATAATGGGTAGACAACAAACAAAAGAGACCAAAACAAATAACGCATTACTTTTCCTAACTACGAATTAATCCATGAATATTGGTGAGATGCTGATAAACCTTTAAATCAAACAGGTTAACCACAGCATAAAGGTGCTCAAATATTTCCGATTGAACATTTTCAAAATGACACCAGTTTGTATCCTTAGTAAAACAATAAATTTCAATCGGAACACCTTGTGAGGAAGAATCTAATTGTCTGACTAATAAAGTGTGTGCATTATTTATGTCATCTCTCGATTTAATATATGACTCAACATAAAGCCTAAATAGACTGGCATTAGTAACACACCGTTTATTCAAGTTATCCCCCACCTTAACAAGGTCATTTTCATGACAAAGCTGAGTGATTTGCTCTTGTATCAGAGGGATTTTTGCTAAGGCTTCTATTTCGCGCATATCTAAAAAACGAATACTGTTCACATCCAATGATATATTACGCTTTATCCTACGCCCCTGGGTCGTCATGCTGCGCCAGTTCTTCAGACCAACATTCAAAATTTCATAGGTAGGAATAATCGAGGTTGTTTTGTCCCAGTTCTCCACTGTCACAACACTTAACGTGATATCTTTAACCTCTCCATCAGCACCATATGCGCCCACTTCTATCCAGTCGCCTTTTCTAACCAAGCGGTGAATATTGATTTTTACTGCTGTAACGGTGCCCAAGATACTGTCTTTAAATAACAATAGTAAAATAGCAGACATCGCACCAACACCACTAACTAGGGCCATAGGAGGAATTTCTAGCAAAATAGCGACCATCATAAAAAACAAAATTGCCACACTAATTAATTTAATTAGCTCAGCAAAAGGCTTGATCGGTATTTCTCCGCTATTCTGACGATGACTAAATTTATATTCAAAGAAATCCAATATAGAGTGAGCCATTAACACCGCAAAAATGGCAGCACCGGCTTCGGACAACTTACTGTACCAACCATAAACATCAAAATATCTAAACCAAAAGATGGAAAACAAAAAACCAACAAAATACTGCGCACGATGTATAAACTTAACCTCATGCGCTTTTTTCTCACCACTTGCTCTAAAGTTCAAAAATATACTTAATGTCGTTCTTACCAACCAAGGGATAATACAAAATGAAAACAGTGTGACCGCAATTTGGAAAAAATGCTTTTCAAACTCTGAAAAAGTGATATAAAAATTCTTTAGCGATTCTAAAAACTGCACAATTCTAACCATATAGATGAAAGAAGAGCTTAAGCAGCACAATGCAGCTCAAGCTCTTTTTAGTTTTATGCTATTGCGTCAAACGCAATAATTCTTCTTCTAAGCTATCCAATGCTTTTTGAGTACGAAACTCTTCGTACATCGCCGCTTCGTTCGTTGGGTCTATAACCTCACCAGATGCGGTAACGATATCAGAGAAAATACCTTTAACCAGCTCCTCTGGAATCGCCGCCATTGCACAAATTTGGGTCTGACCATTAATCAATCCAGTATCAACGTTCACAATCTGTGCGCCAACCATGCGTACATCAGACACACTCTTCGCGACACTCTCAAACGTCTCACCAGTCTGTGTGCCTTCCGCACTGTTATTCATACGCGAATAAGTGCGATCCATGACGCTGGCTTTAACATTGATGCTTTGTGCCAGCGAGTTACGAGCGCCCGCTTCAGCATGACGCTTATCGATATTGAAGTTATTGGTGGCATTGACACAACTCGACGCAGCAAGACCATCGGTCACTGACGGAGACAATACCCAACTTGGTAAATCATACGCTTTGTGTTCAGCAACGCTTTCTGCTGTTGACGCACATGCCGTTAAAAGCGTGGCCGCAGCCAAAGTAAAAATAATATTACGTTTCATCTATTTTCCTCAATTAAGTAATAATCGGCCATCTTTATCTATTGAGAGCTGCAAGGCACTGTTCGTTTCAGCAACGGTTAACGCTATCAGCTCACGAGACAAGCTCTCTATAGATAGACGACTTCGGAACTGCAGGATTTGAACACCGTCATCGTCAATGGTCTTTAGACTATTGACGTAAGGTGATTGTCGTAGCGTCTGTGCAAGATCAACGACCGCTATATTCGCAGAGCGAGAAAGCGCAATTTCACGCAAAATGCCACCAGCTGCATGCAAGGCTAATAACGCGCTATCGACGCTGTGCATAACAGCTTCGCTATTCTGATTTAAATGCACATTGGCGAGGCGCGTTTGAATATCATCGGCGATTGGCAAAGAAAGACTTCTTGCTTCATTACCCCAACGACCAAGCTGCAGACCGTCTTTATCAACAAACGATAAATGAATGCCTAATTGCGCATGTTCGTCCGCGGTATTCAATGACGTCTCTGCAACAATCACAATATCGGCATCACCCACACGTTGACTACTCAACCAACCGCGTTCGGCCATTTGTGCTTGAAGATAGTGAGCGATCGCAGGGGTATCAGTGTGAATTAAAAAGCGCGGCTGACCAACTAACTGGTAATGATCCTGCGCTAGCTCAGCCAAGGCGTCTTCATCTAGCTCCATTTCAACAATTACTGTTGCAATGCCATTTATCTCGTGGCGCTCTAAAACCAGCCAATTTTTAACAATGGATTGAGGCACGACAGCGAGATGAGCAAAACCAGAAACATCCTCAACCATGCCCGTTAACGCACTAACGATACCTTGGCGAAGCGCTGCAACTTCTGCAGCTTGAACAGCTGAATGTTGCCCGCTTGCCGCAGATGACGCTTGAATGCGCAGTTGCACGCCATCATCACTCTCCCACTCCCAATCAAGCCCATCGCTACTATTTTCTATCGTTAACTCATAGTGAACCGGAAGGCACGTTTCACTGCCTTGCAGGTACGTTGAACCATACGAGAAGCGGTCTTGCTCTTGATGTACTCGTTGAATAAATTGCTCGTTAGTTGGCAATGATTCACTCTTCGAAAGGAGCAACCGTTGTGACTCAAACGCACGAATCGCATGCTCTAGCGCGGCATCTTTTGCGTCAGCAATCGCGCTCGCTCCTCGGCCATAACTGCACGTGGAAAACGCGAGCTGCCAACCATTATCCATTTCAGATAACTGCTGAGCTTGTGCCGATGCTAAGAGAAAAAAGGCGCCCGTAAGCGCCATTTTTTTTATCACCATTACAGCGTACCACTCGCCGATATACGATTTTGCAAGAAACTCTTCGGTGTGCCGACACTAACAGCAAACAGTTTTGCGTCTGCGGCAGGACGATAAATACCGTCTTTCGATTCGCCTTGAATACGTTTAGCATCACGAGAGTCTTTCCAACGAATAATGCGCCCCTGTGATTCAATATCACTTGGATTAACCGTTGCGACACCAATTGGTTCTGCAAAACCATAACTGTATTCAAACACTACCATCGTTTCTTCAGGTAGAATGCCCGCATTCTGACCACGGTCTAATGAGATACGGTCACCACGAATACCCAGCACTTGTGCGGTTGCGGGCATCTCTGACAGCATACGGCTTAGTGCAATACCAAAACCTCGCGCCGACATATCATTGAATACGCTAGAAACTGCATTCGCATCAAAGAAGTCAAATCCGCCTTCTATCTTGCCCGACTGCATCCAGAATTGCATTTCGCTCATCGCTTTCACATCTTGCGTGCGAACTTTGATACGACCAACATTGGGATAGCTAATCTTTTCGCGAGTATACGGGTCTAAAAATCCAATGGTAAAATCCAAACCAAAATCAACAAGGTTGCTTGATCCCGCCTGAACTAACTCGCCCATTTTTACGGTATCAATTGTCATTGCATAATCCGGATGAAGAACACCATTCTTCATTCGGTGTGCCAATTCGGCGTCAGACATATCTTGAGAGATATCGCCTAAGATGTTCATTGCTCGCTCATCGCCAGAAACAATACGGAAACGATTCAAGCCAACAATTTGGTTTTCGAACTGATTTAACAACTGACTATTATCGTAGGCACGCACTGTAGACAACCAATCATTTGGGTTATCACCGTCTGCCGTGGTTGGATCTGTCATGTAAAGACGAAGGACTTTTTTACTTAATGGGCACTCTGGATGCTCATTGTTAACTTCAAACGTACACTTATCGATACCACGCGTGCTGTAATACGCTGGTAGCTCAATATCTGCATCGGTAAATTGCTCTGCTGGCTTGCCATATTCATAGCCGGACGAGTTTCCCGTCGTTTCTGTTTGCAGTCGCGACTGAGGCTGGCTTGTTGACTGACACCCCGCCAAAACAATTCCAGTGGCAAGTAAGGTAATAAGATGGCGTTTTTGCATAGTAATTATGCTCCTTCGGCAATAGAAATTCGTTCTTGAAGCGCTTTATCAGCCGCCTTCATATCATCAAGGAAACTCTTCTCAGCATTGATAAGAGATTGCCCTTCGTTAACAATCGAAAGGCGTGTTTGCATCTGTTCAAGCGTTAAAGGCAAGGTGTCACCTTCAGGGTCAAGCTCGCCTTGAATGCGCTTTATTACTTCGATTTTGGCAATCGTTGTCATATTCTCTGCAAATAGCAGCGTCGTTTCCGCCGTTACGAGTCCAAGCTCAATCGCTAACTCCATATTTTGCTCGAAAATCGCGTCTTGAGCCTGTTGATATTGAGCAAATTTTTTCGCCATTTCCTCATTATCAATCAGTTGCTCTGCTATCTCTTCATTGCTCAAACCTAACGCTGCGTGAGCAGCAAAGAATTGCTCAACATCTTTATGGTTTTCACGAATAGTTCGGTACTCACCAGCCGCAGCACATTGACGGCGCGTTACTGCCAATAGGGCTTGAGAAGCTTGATCAAAGGTTGGTGAATATTGTTGATAACCTGATGTATGGGCTTCACAGCGCTGGGCAAGATCATTTAACAACTCTTCACGATCATCCCAAATACCAACTTGGGTACTTGAGCAAGCAGAAACCAATAGCGCGCCTAGCACAACTGATAGTAATTTAATTTTCATTGGTGTTTATTCCTACAATCCGAACTAATCCATTAACTAAGAATGATTCACGTACTTTTTTATCTAGGTATGCCGTTGCCGCTGATTTTGAATGCAATGGCTCACTCATAAAATCCAATTCACGTTGCAGAACATTATCTATTTGTCCCTGCTCACGAACGTCGATAACTAACCTTCTCGCTGCGACGATCTTCCCAGATGAAGAGGCCTGCTTTTCTTTCGAACGCACAACCAGTTGCAATGGTGCGCTAGGGTGGATCGCGATACCTAATGCCAGTGCATTGTCATGCAATGCTTCGATAGCTACCTGACTACGTGCATCACCTGTTACATTGAGTGACAAAGGCTGAATATTTTGAGAATGGACAGCATTGAGGTGTTGGTATCTGGCCACTAAATGTTCGGTTTCTTTAGAGTCAATATCTAAACCAATCAATACTCGGATATAACGCTGACTTTGAGACAACAACACATCGTTGCTGATTGCTTGAATTAACTGACGATATGCCGACGTAGCTGGCGTGTTGGTAATATGGCCTTCAACTTGGTTGAGCGCATTCTCTGCTTCTAATTGATAAAGAGACTCGATATGCGCACGTTCAACTGAAATAACAACTTGTTGCTGACCAGCAAATTCATTACGCTCAACAATGGTGTAGGAAGGTATCAATAATTCATCGGTGTGGACGGTTGATGCTGACAAAAACTGACTACCAGAGACTCCATTTTGGCTAGAAAGTAGTGTCTTCTCTTCAACGGAAATCCGAGCAGAGAGACGCATCGCAATTTGTGCCAACGCATCTCGCTCTGCCTCCGATGACACCTCACCATAACCAATCCCAAAAATAGCGTTTTCGGTATCGCTTGGTGCCTGAGTTGCCATTGATGATAAAGAACAAAACAGAGTGACGGCGAATAGAATTCTGCGCATTATATCTGCCCCTGGTACATCTCTTTACGCTCAGTCACTTTTTTCAGGTAATGAATGGTTTCTTCGTAAGGCAAGTTAGCCATAAGGTTTTCATAGACCTCTTGAGGGCTCAGTGTGTTGATTTTCTCCACTGCGGCAGACAAGCGACGCTCACCAAAAGCTCGAGCCACATTGCCCGCCCCTGTGTTGTATGCTGCAATCACACAATACTCTCGGCTTTGCGGATCTTTAATTGCGCGCAAATAGCGTGAATTAAGAATGTCCAAATATGCCGTGCCAGCTTCAATGTTATACTCTGGCTGATAAAGATCTTGCTCATTCATTGGGCGATCGACGTTATGCACGATACGGTTTACGTCATGTCCTGCACTAGTCGTGACCACTTGCATGAGTCCAAATGCTGGAATTGGCGACCGTGCCCGTGGGTTGAAACTTGATTCTGAATGCATAATCGCAACAATCAGCGCAGGTTCAACATCAAATACCTCACTTTGATGGTAAATGTCATCAAGGTAAGGGGCCACGCGCTTCTCCAAGCTGCTGTTCGGCATTTTCAATCGATAAGTAATCACTGGAGTCTCATCTATCGTCATATCTCTCTGCTCTTGATACAACGCTGAGAGCTCATTCATGCGCGATTTAGCATCAACAACTAAGGTCTCTTTCTCTTGGCGAAGTAAATCGTCATCAATGGTATGTTGCGACATCATTTCAATAGAGCTGGCCGTTTTATCGATATCTTGCAGCTGTAAGTTGGCCTGCTTTAATATTTCTCGCAGCGCTTCGCGCTCTTGCTCGACTGAATAAGAAATATCGCGCTGCTCTATTACAACCGTTTCTTTAAGATCCTCACCTTTGAGGTGGAAAACGTTTAACTCTGGATTTGCCAGTTGTTGCGAAATAAACGATTCAAGTTGTTCATTCGAGAGCATCTCTCCGTCACGAACCTCTATCACTAACTCATTCGCTTCAAAGTCGATCACTGTTCGCTGGTTCTCTTCATAAAGTACCGCAACATGCTCGCTATCGACTTGGGTATCACCCCACGCAATCACGGATGACGCCCGCTCTGCATCCCACTTTTCAAGAAAGGCTTTTCGCCAAGTTGAGTATTCCTGCAGGTGTGCTTTGTACCAAGCTTGGAATTCCAATCTATCCTCTTCTGGAGAACGGTTTAATTCTGCAACAGCCTGTTCTAGATCAGCGAATGAATCTGCGTAAATAGTCGAACTGAAAAGGACACAGCTTATCACTGAAGGAAGGAGATATTTTTTCATCTTGGTTCCTTAAAGAAAATACATCGCATATTCGTAACGAGTCAGCATCATGTCCAATGCTTCATCCACATCGTTTTCAAAAACAATAAAAGTATTCGCCAGCTGTTGGCGTAGATCGTTTTTGAGAGACTGAGTATTCTCTTTTTGATTCAGTACATAACCTCTATCTAAAGAAACAATTTTTTCTGGTGATAATTGATGCTCAGGGATGTAGTTATACTGTCCAACAAGCACTTGTTGGAAGAGTGCATTTCGGCCCATTTCAACGGCATCTAAATAGTATTCAACATTGCCACTTTCAAAGAAGTAATCATCAGGGTATTCAATCATCTCGTTATTAGACTGGGTGAACAGTGCCCCTTCGATATAAGGGATATCAGCCTTAAATTCCGTATTGAGCGCCTGAATGGCATAGCCAGTAATTCGGTTATTTTTATGGCTAATCGAGAGTAAGAATTTATCGAAGTTGAAATAGCCAAAATGTAGGTCTGGATCGATACGCGAAGTTTTAACCGCCTGAGGTAATCCAATTGATGACAAAACATACTCATACGAATGACCAACACTAATTCGATTAATCAATGCGTACTCATTTGTATTTGTCCAGTTAGCGACAACCCGCTGATAAGCATTAATCAGTACCGCTTCTGTATCATTCCAATTTCCAATAGAAACGATCATTGCTGCGACATAAAAAATAGCAGATTTAGCTTTAATAACATCTAGGCGAATTTGCATAGGTAAACATTAAATACGTGACTTTAATTCAGAATAATACCTATAAAGCGTTAAAACTTCCTTACATACATTAAAAAAGTGTTCAAGCTCCAAAAATAGTCAAGTTAATTTAGCGTCAAGATTAGCTCAGTAATCAATCGATTGTTAACAAGTTAACAATCCAAAACCAAGGGATAGTTAAATGCTATACCTGCAATGAATTATAGGCTCTGCACTATTTACTGGAGATATACAGCGTGAGGATTGCAAGGGGGAATAGCCCCCAAGAATAATTGTAACAAAGAGTGTCAGTTAATTACTTCCGTATTTTTTAAGCCCGCTAAATCGATAAATTCGCTGCGAAACACCTTGCCGCATTACTTCACTTGATGCATATAAAGTGAGTGCCTTTTTAGAGCGTGTAATACCGGTATAAATTAATTCCCGCGTCACAATAGGGCTCGGTTTCGCGGGCAACAGCAAATATACATTATCAAATTCCGATCCTTGGGATTTGTGAATCGTCATCGCATAGGCTGTTTCGTGGGTTGGTATACGGCTGGGTAGAAAACCTTTAATGGTTCCATCAGGCAACTCGAAGTAGACCCGCAGTCGCTGCTGCTCGGCATCAAACAAGGTGATGCCTATATCACCATTCGATAAACCTAATGCAAAGTCATTGCGGCTGATCATAACCGGACGCCCAACGTACCATGTCTCATCTCGTGCTCCAATCAAACCTTGCTGGCGTAAAGCCCGCTCTATGCGCTGATTCATGCCTTCAACCCCAGTATCACCTTCACGCAGTGCACACAGCAGTCGCACTTGATTGTAATACTTTAAAACCGCCGGTGCTGATTGACCCTCTTTCGCAGCCACAAAATAACGACGGTATTCAGTGATCAAACGCTGGATCAAGCCGGCATAATTTTCAGCGCTCAGTTCATAGCGAGCTATATCACTATAATGCTGAGCCCAAACCTGCTCAACCTGAGCGACATTGCCCGCATTCACGGCACTAGCAAGCTGTCCAATCCCCGATTGAGCATGAAAGCGGTGGCTCTTTCGCAACATGCACAAGCCATCAGCCAGCGGCTGCGATCGACCGCTAGCAGGTAGAGAGTAACCTGTCAGCATCGACAATGCTTGAGCCTGCTCAGGTGAGTAGCCCAACTCAGCCAGTTGACAAATATCTCCAAGCACACTGCCGGCTTCTACTGAAGCCAGCTGATCTTTGTCACCGAGCAGCACCAGTCGTGCATGAGGGGGCAAAGCTTCTAGTAAGCGCGCCATCATACTTAGGTCAACCATCGATGCTTCATCCACCACCAGCACATCAAGGTGCAGTGGGTTCTGCGAATGATGCCGGAAACCCGCACGGTGCGGAATGGCTCCCAGTAGCCGGTGAATCGTCGTGGCATCAGTTGGAATATGGTTTTTTAGTTCAGGTGAAACTGGCAAAGATGCCAATGCCCCCCCTATCGATTCGGTTAAACGGGCAGCCGCCTTTCCTGTGGGTGCGACGAGCTTGATCAATGGCGGTACTTCATCATCGATCAATGCGGCCAACAAACGGATCACCGTCGTGGTTTTTCCTGTCCCTGGCCCGCCAGATATCACACTGAAACGGCGTGATAACGCCACTGCTGCTGCCACCTTTTGCCAATTCAAACAAGCGGACGTGGGGACCAACTGATCGAGCTGTTGCAACGTTTCAACCCGTCCATCTGCAGCCAATACCTTGTCAATCTCTTCCCAAGGTAGCGTTTGAGGTGAGACGACGTCTAATACATCAATCAGAACTTGGCGACGTGCCTGTGTTGTCGCGCAATGACTTAACTTATCACTTAAGAAAAGGTAGCGTCGTTCAAAGAGCCGCCCTAAGCGTTGTACATGTTGTTCGTCGAGAGGCTGAGGGGTCAATTTCGACGCTAAATAGTGAGTGATCACTTGCTCATCTCGCCAAAAGCGTGCCAAGTAGAGGCGATTGTCCTCTATCACCAATGGTGTCGGGTCGCTGCCATGCCCTATCGCAATACAAGCAGCCATTGCGGTGAGCGGCTCATCAAGAACAACCCCTTCCAATAGCCAAAGACGATCTTGCGTGGACAGTTCAAACCAATGCTGCGACTGCGCTAGCGAAATGCAAGTATGTCCTTGCCCTGCCCGATAGCTTAATTGCGCAGCCCAGAGTACCACGGTAGATGAGGCGCCAGATTGCAAAGAAATGTAACGCGCGAGCTGGTAATCAATCGCTCTTAGAGTACCGCGATCCATTAGCTCCGATAGTTTAATTAATAGCGTTTTCACTGCCCTTGCTCTCCTTTCATAATGGCATCAAATGCCACAACCAACGATTTATCAGGGCGGGCATAATGAATCCCTGTTTGCCCAGCAGCATCAATACCACGTAGAAAGAGGTAATAGACCCCACCAAAATGCACGTCATAGTCGTAATCCGTTATTCGACTAGAAAGGTAGCGGTGGAGGGCTAACGTATAAAGCTGGTACTGTAAGTCATAGCGATGTTCAGTAATCGCAGTTTGCAACTTTTCAGGGGTATAATCCGAGGGCTGCTCGCCCAACCAGTTGGATTTCCAGTCCAAGACATAGAAACGCCCTTGGTGTTCAAAGATCAGGTCAATAAAGCCTTTCAGCATTCCACTCACCGTTTCAAAACCGAGCTGGGGTGCTTTTGCAGCAATAGGATCATGGGTGGCCAACAGCTTATTTACGGCATGGGCTGTCAAACGTTCAACTGGAAACATAAACTCCATTTCAGTCAACCGCTGCGCACTGCATTTACTGTTTAGGCGCAAGCTATCGCCATCTAATGGACAGGCCAATACTTGGTCGATCAGCAATTGGATCACGGGTAGCCAATCGCTATCATAGCCCTCTTTTTCAAGCTGATGCAGGATAACACCTTGATTGACTTCACTGCTCGCGGGTTGGGTAAAGTCCACTAACTCAAACAGCGTATGAAGAAAGGTGCCGGGTCCTGCCCCTTTCGGAAAGTCAGCAATTGTTCGTACGCTCTCCAATGCTAGCCGCTCTTCAATCTCGGCTGTCGGGGTTGCGGCATCGAGGTCAAATCCAGGCATCTCAAACGAAGCGTCGTAATGATGCCCTTGGCGACTTAAGCCAGAATAACTCGTCAACCACCAGTTTGCGCTCGGGCCACGTTGGAAAACTGCAGCGTCAATCGTGGTCGTGATCTCTGCTGGCGGCGTATATATGACGTCACTCTCTTCCATTGTTAAACTGCACGCCTGTCCACTGTATGCTATATACCGTGCCACCGCAGCAGACCAATCGGCACAATTTCCCGCATCAGCCCCTTGCCATAACCAACCAATCGCAGTGTGGTGCATACCCGTCGGCTCTTTACTGCTGCGCCCATTGCGGATCGGAGCAACGCCGAGGTAACACCCATACACCGCGCGAGTCACTGCCACGTAAAGAAGACGTAAATCTTCAGCCAGGCGCTCTTCATCCGCTTTTTCGATATTGCTGGATTGATTATATAGATCCAACAATGCCGCACTTTGTCCTTCCTGGTGATATAGCGCCGTCGTCGCCATGCGGTAATGACAAATAAATGGCAAAAAGACCAGATCATATTCCAGCCCTTTCGATTTATGAATCGTCACTATTTGCACCAGATTGCGCTCAGATTCCAGACGAACTTGCTCATCATCACTCTGCTGGGCAGGCAAGGAAATTTGCTGCTCAAACCAGCGTAACAGCGCCGGGTCACTGTCTAGCTCTTGGCGTTGACTTTGCAACAACTCACCAATATGCAATAAATCAGTCAGCTGCCGTTCTCCATCTTGCTGTGCCAATAATCGCTCCGCGATTTGGCGGCGCTGGAGCAGTTGCCGCAACATCGGCATGACACCACGACGTTGCCATGCCTGAGCATAATCTCGAAACTCCGAAACAACCTTTTCCCACTCTTGTTCATCGTGATTGAGTCGGTCAAGCTGTAGTGCTGTTAGCGAAAACAGTGCTGTCGCTAAGGCTGCACGCAAACGCTGCTCATCTTCTGGCATCAACACCGCATGAAGGATACGCACTAAATCCATCGCGATCGGTTGAGAAAATACACTATCACGGTTCGACAAGTAGACACTGTCAACACCTCGCTCAGCCAGTGCCTGTTTGATTAAACGCGCTTCGTAACCCGTTCGCACTAACACCGCCATATTTCCCGGCTGTAGCGGTTTAACTTGCCCTTCTTGGCCCAGAACCACATCGCCCTGTTGCGATAAAGAGAGCAATCTCGCCATCTCTGCCGCAGCGGTCACTGCCATCTGCTGGCGATAGACTTCAGCACTGAGTGGCTGCGACTCTTGCCCTTTTTTACTCTCTTTCACGGTTGCCGCCGCTTGCCATATCTGCATGGCAGGCATGCGCTGCCCGTCTACCCACCAGCCACGCTGCTCTGCCCCTGATGCTGGGTTCACCGGAAAAAAGGGAATATCGTCATCGTAAACAAATGGCTTATCCGCCACAGAAAAAACCGCATTAGCTGCCGCGATCATCTCTGCAGATGAACGCCAATTGGTATTCAGTGTATAGTGGGCTGATACTTGCCTACGCGCTTGAATATAGGTGAAAATATCGGCGCCGCGAAACGCATAAATCGCCTGCTTGGGATCGCCAATCATCAGTAGTCCAGCATCGGCCACGGCAGAGGCGTATACCGAAGAAAAGATATGGTATTGCAGCGGATCGGTATCCTGAAACTCATCAATCATCGCCACCGGATATAATTCGCGAATACGTTCCGCCAACAGCGCACCATTTTCTTGATCCAGCGCCCGACTCAATTGCGTTAATAAATCATCAAACGACAACCAAGCATTCTGCGCCTTTAAGCTGGCTAACCCTTGACGGCAATGTCCAATGGCATCGGCCAGCAACGGTGCCTTCAGGGAAGGAGGAGATGCCAACAGTTCGGTAATTTGATCAAACACATCATGGATTGGTGGTGTCCCCTTGGCCGTTTTTTCAATAAGTACTTGCTGGTCGAATTTTTCAAGCGCCTTTGGAAGTTGATAATCAACAGAAGGCGCTTGTGCCCATTGCGTAACCTCATCGAGCGCTTTAGGCAAACTGGTTTTTGTGTAGCTGCGCTTATTTACCCCAGACTCACTGATCAGCGCATGAAACGCATGGGCATCCGCTAGCCAAGCCGACTTAACGGCTCCAATTCGCTCAAGGTTCTCTTTATGTAGTTGTTCGAGTTTTTCTGGCGCGGCCTCTGTTTCAATATGCAGTGGGGCACCGCTCAAATAACTATCGATCTCTTTGTAGAGCTGATAGGGGCTTTGCCATTCAAGTCGAATTAATTCTGCCAGTTCCGCTTGTAATGGATAGAAGCGTCGACGCCAGTAATCAGCGACCGCTTGATAACGCAGACGACTTTCATCAGTAATAAATTCATTTTCAAATAGAGCGCCAGACTCAAACGCATTTTGGCTCAGCATACGTTGGCAAAAGCCATGAATCGTATAAATGGCAGCTTCATCCATCTGTCGCTCAGCTTCTAACAAGCGCTTGGCTGCCATTCGATGGTCTTGTGTGGCTTGTAACAACGGCGCGATGACGGGATCGTCGCTCTCCCCTAACGTAAAAGCGCATCGAGCATCGTGAATCCGGCGCCGAATTCGATCCCGCAGCTCCGCGGTTGCAGCTTCCGTAAACGTCACCACTAGAATTTCATTCACATTCAATGGCCGCGGCGCAGCGCTGTCACCACCATGACCAAGCAGCAAGCGTAAATAGAGCCCTGCGATGGTAAACGTTTTTCCGGTGCCGGCTGACGCTTCAATTAATCGCATTCCGGTTAATGGCAAGGTCATTGGGTCGAGTTGTTCTGGCACTTGCGTCATTCTTTCTCTCAATTCAATCTAGTGGTTGCGATAACGTCGCACTTATTTTTGTGATCTACCCTGAAAATAGCGTCATCAGTGTCTAATAACTATCTATCTATCTATCAAGATGAGAAGTGATTCACGGTTTCTTCGTGCCGCCTTCAGTAGAGTACCAATCCAGAAACAGGTCACCTCTGGCCGGTGGTCGTCAGACAAAAACCCCTACATAAAACAATATATTGTCGGCGACCACACTACTCTCTCTTCTCAATTACCACCCAATCTAATGCAGGCTTTAAGTACTGTTGCGCGAGGCTTTCTAACATCTCTAACGGCACACTCTCCCAGTTAGGCCATACACGCTGGATATATGGGTCACTCCCTTCTCCAGGCACAAAACCTGACTCGAAAGCCGTCTGCATTTTACTGGCTGCTTTTTCCGGATCATTTAACCCTGCCAATGCTGTTTTAGGGAAATAGACCATTGGCTGATTCATGCCGTCTTGCAGACCACAAAAGTAAGGTTGCAACAGCGACATCGCGGTACTTGATGGCAGTGGCGCAAAATGCAGCTCCGCATCCATCGCAATAAACCAGCTCGGTTTAGCATGCCCCATTGCGTTCAGACACAAGTGCTCTAACCACGTCGCCAGCAGATCCACGCTGCGCCAGTTGCCGGGACGATAGCGGATCATGGCGCTGGGGTAGATCTGTTTCAACCACCCTTGTAACTTAAATCCACTCTCATCAGACAGTCGCACTTCCACATCCATCTCTGGACAATGCGATAACGCACGAATTCGTCGCGCCAATGGCAACACATCACGCTCAATATCGGTTAATGTCAACGCACCAAATGCCGCATGTGGCAGTCGACCCGCCGCTTGCTGTTGAGCTCGAAAATTGGCTAATGTAGCCTCATCATCGCCGTGTAAAATCGCCCACTCCAGCAAACTCGCACGCATCTGATAACGCTCCAAGGCTTCAAAAGCAAACGGTTCATCATCGTTGTTCTCGGTGACATCCTGACCAAACCACACTTTTAAACGTCGATTGAAAAAGTACTGAACAGGTAAACGCCAAAATCGCAGCAATTCTGGCAATGCTATCGGTTCTATCGGCAGCTCAAATACGGGTAATGGCTGTTGGTCAAATACTGTGCCTTCCCCTGTACTTCCTTTTGCCACAGGCAACCACTCCTTAGCAAAGCTTGGTGCGTCCCCCGCAAAAGCCGCTGGACTATATGGCACCATAGGATGAGCTTGAATAAGGTGTCGCTGCAGCATACGCGAAGATTCGGTTGGGTCTAAGGATTGCTGCCCTTCAAGACAATAGCCCTGTTCACAATATTCCAGCAGTTCCGTCACTAACAACGAAGGCATTTTCTCGGTATTGTCTTGAATCGAACGTCCAATATAGCTGATATAGAGACATTGCTGTGCCGATAACAGCGCTTCTAAAAACAGATAGCGATCATCATCTCGCCGCGAGCGATCGCCGCGGCGCGGGTCGGCATTCATTAAGTCAAACCCTTCTGGCGCGGTACTGCGTGGATAGCTGCCTTCATTCATGCCTAGTAGGCAAACCACTTTAAACGGAATCGAGCGCATCGGCATTAAGGTGCAGAAATTAACCTGCCCCGCCAAAAATCGTTGTGAAACACGTTCATTGTTCAGGGCTTGTTTATAGTAACTAGTCACAATGGCAGGGCTGATTTCATCAAGGTAGGCAGCATCTTCTAGCTGGGTTAGCAGTTGCTCTGTTTTGTCGCGGATCAGGGCGATAACTCGCTCATCATCTAGATCGAAAACAAACATTGAATCTAGAACTTGATTAATCAGGTGCAGCCAGTCATGAGGGGGTTGTGGCTGACTTAATGCACGGCGCAAACCAATCACCGTTTCCACAAACATGCCCAGCTTACCCGCCAATTCAGCATTCAGCCCTTGTACTTCGTCGTAGGCCATCTGTCCCTGAAATAACCCCATCTCAGATGGCATGGCATAACCTAACACCATGCGTTGCAAGCCAAATAACCATGTGTTTGCGTGCTGGCTTGGCAAAGCAAACTCTTCTGCAGTATGCGCATCCAAGCCCCAACGCACACCACACTCTTCTAACCATTGAGCCAGTTGTGGAAGGTCTTTCTCTTCGATAGCAAAGCGGCGCATCACGGCGGGCACTTCGAGCAACGTCTGCAATTCCGACGCGGTACAACGCAGTCGAGGTAGTGCTAGAATATGATGGAAAGCCAACAGGATTGGGTTCTCGGTATCTGCGCTGCGATCGGAAATCGAGAATGGAATGTAACGCTCTGCACTGGCATTACCAAACACAGACTGGATGGCTGGACTATACCGATTAATATCAGAGACCATTACAACAATATCACGGGCATGTAAGTTGTGGTCAGCATCCAGTTGAGCAAGCAATTGATCATGCAACACTTCAACTTCTCGCATTGCGCTATGGCAAGCATGAATGGTTAAACTGCGGTCATCACTGGCTAAGCCGATTTTATGTTGGCTATCGAGATAAAGTGTTTCACTGTTGCGGTCTTCTAACTCTAAAATATCAGCCTGAATATGCTGCAGTAAGCCAGTGCGCTCTATCTCTACAAACGCATCAATTTCAACCGCCTCCTTTTCAGCCAGTAAACATAAGTTATCCCGTCCTAGTTTACCCATAGAGGCTAGTAAACTATTACCCAGTGGGTTAAGGTGATGCGCCTCTTCGAGGTTATCTTCTGGCTGCCCTTTCAAGGTACTTTTCTCACCAGCCATTTCACTATGGTCATCTAACCAAATGATCTGACGGTGGAAACGTTTTGCCATTTTGTCGATAAAACGCTGATCGCGAATATCTCCCCAATAGTGCCGGCAAGGGTTAGTGAACATCAAATGCACATCGATATGCTCACCCAGAGCTTCCAGTGCATCCAAATAACGGGGCGGAAGGGCGGAGATGCCAAAAACAAACAGGCGTGGCGGCAATGATGCGGGCAAAGCGCCGGACTCTGCACACTGGCTTAACGTTTCAATCAGCTGCTGATACAGGTTTCCACGATGGTAATGAGATTGACCCAACGCCAGTGTTTGTTGATAGAGCGCACGCCATAACAGTGGCTGCCATGGATGCTGCCCTTCATGCAGATCCACATCTCGCCCCTCTTCCCAAGCGGCAATCCACTCTGGTCGATAAACCAAATACTGGTCGAATATATCGGCAATTTTTGCGGCCAATTGATAACGTTTATACCCATCGTTATCTTCCGCTAAGTACGCGGCTAAGGGCGCAAATTCAGCTTGAGTTAACATTTCAGGTAACAGACCAACCAATTTCCATGTCATGGCATCCTTATTGAATGCACTCCGCGACGGAACATCCCCCAGAACATCAATAAAAAGCTGCCAAATAAACGTCGCTGGCAGCGGGAAATGCAGATTGGCAGCAATGCCTTGCTCTTGAGCAAGCGCCAATTTAAGCCATTGCGACATACCTGGACTTTGCACCAAAATGCATTCCGCTTGCAAAGGATTGCTTAGCGGTTCACGGCGAATCAGCTCAACAAGCAATGACTTTAAAATATCAAGTTGATTGGAATGGTAAACGGTAAACACATCGGCTCCCAGTTTGTTCGGTTAGTGGCTGAATTGTCAGTGAATCGCCCTCGCCTGTCTAGTATGAATAACATTCCTACCCATCAAAACAACACAATCGGCGTTATCGTCGACCATAACAGATTAGAGGCGGTTTTCACCGACGCTAAAAGCAACAATTTGGCTAATTTCTGTGAGACTTAAACCACTCTCCTGCTGCCAGTGATTAAACGCTCCCTGTGCTGCCGCGTGGCTACGTTTAGTGTGCAAACCACCCGTTATCACCCCAGTATGACGCAGATAATCCTCCACATCGCGGGTCAAGAGAAAGGTCTCTTTGCCCATAATACGTAACGTATACGGACCCGTATTGCCGCCTAAGCGTTGGCCCGTTTGTTTGAGAATACCCCAAAGTCCAATAATATTGTCGCTGGGCCAATTCGCCACAAAAGCACTAAAACTGCCATGCTCGCGCTGCAGGTGATAGATCATCTCGGCATTGGCTTTAATGGTTTTCACCTTGCGAAAGTGGCGGATAATCCGCGTATCTTGCGCTTTTCTCTCCCACATATCATCCGGCATCATTAACAGCTTCTCAATATCAAAGCCCCAAAATACCTCTTCGAAACCCGGCCATTTATTTCGTACTACCTGCCAGCTAAGGCCCGATTGGAAAACTTTCTGGCTCAAAGCCGCCAACCAACGATCATCGGTTACTGCCAGTAACTGCTCCGACGTTAAGGGCGGCGATAATTGGCGAAGCAGTGCGTCTTCTCCCCCCTTCCTTTCAGCAGCCCGTTGAAAAATTGTGCTAAATTTTTCTTGAGTCATCGCGTTTTTCTCCTCCTGACTAGACACCATCTTCATGGTACTGTATAAAAAGTCAGTAAATCAACTTGGAGACTTGCCCATGGCTGTTATCATTAAATACGTGGTAGAGCGAAACGGAGAAGAAAAGATGACGTTCACATCTAAAGCTGAAGCCGATGCATATGACAAAATGCTAGATATGGCTGATGCCTTATTCGCCGTTATCGAGAAAAGTGATCTCATTGAGAACGAAGAGAAACGTGAAGAACTAGCGCTATTCTTAGCCGAGAACCGTGAAGATGTTCTTGATGCGCTAGGTGCCAAGCGAAAAGCAACACCAAAAAAGAAAGCAACCAAGCCTGAAGTGGTTGAAGACGCAGCGTAATTCTTTCCTCTAGTACATAAAGCCCATTTCGTGGGCTTTATGTTCTCCTTTAATAAAATTTGTTATTTTTTCAAAATTATCGATAAAGGCTTCACTCTAATCGACTCTGTCTTTATTATGGCTAAACACTTTTTTGGAATCGCGTCTGTGTGCGCATTAACATTTTTGAATGGAGACAACATACATGGCTAGCTTTGCTCTTGCGTTGGGCACCGCAACAAAAAACCGTGATGATAAAATCATCGAAGCTTTCTTCCCTGCGCCAATCCTAAATCCTAGCGATACGCTTGTTAAAGCCATTTCTGAAATTGCTGACTACAACGGTGGCAACCAAACTGTTGAGGTTAATGCTTCACAAATGATCGCACTAGCCAGTGCTTTTGAGGCTGTTGACGAACACCAAGCTGCGCTATTTGCAACAAAAGCAACCAATAGTGACCAACCGCTGGTTATCGTATTATTAGCAACAGATGAAAAACCGACTTCGGTTGCAGAGGCTTTTCTAAAGCTGCAACTTATCTCTCATCGTATGGCGAAACCACACGGCATCGTGTTAGACGGTATCTTTGGCCTACTGCACAACATTGCTTGGACGAACCAAGGTCCAATCGATTTGCCAGAACTCGCAGAACGCCAAATGGAAGCACGTCTAAAAGGGGAAAGCCTTACCGTTGATTGTGTTGACAAGTTCCCGAA
The DNA here is from genome assembly GCF_047250365.1 of Thaumasiovibrio clandestinus. Lineage (NCBI taxonomy): Bacteria > Pseudomonadati > Pseudomonadota > Gammaproteobacteria > Vibrionales > Vibrionaceae > Thaumasiovibrio > Thaumasiovibrio clandestinus. The sequence goes on along the minus strand of NZ_JBLBVL010000021.1, from coordinate 16,958 downwards.
AATGGTCGACTACATTGTTCCAACTGGCGTACGTATTGCTGATACATCTCGAGTTCGCCTTGGTGCACACGTGGGTGAAGGTACCACTGTAATGCATGAAGGCTTTATCAACTTTAATGCGGGTACAACTGGCGTTAGCATGGTTGAAGGGCGTATCTCTGCAGGTGTCATGGTGGGTAACGGCTCTGACATTGGTGGCGGTGCTTCTATTATGGGCACCCTATCTGGTGGCGGTAAAGTGGTTGTCTCTATCGGCGAAAACAGCCTACTTGGCGCTAACGCTGGTCTTGGCTTCCCTATGGGGGATCGCTGTACCATCGAATCTGGCCTGTATGTAACGGCTGGTTCCAAAGTGCGTATGCTTGACGCTGACGGCAAAGAAGTTGAATACGTGAAAGCACGCGATCTTGCTGGTAAGCCTGATCTTCTATTCCGTCGTAACTCAATGACGGGACAAATCGAGTGCTTAACCAACAAATCAGCGGTTGAGTTAAATAGCGAGCTGCACAGCAATAACTAATTGTGAGTAAACGCTCGCAAAAAGCCAGAGTCTTGCCAATCAAGATCTGGCTTTTATTTGTCTTGCGTTTCTACCATTGTAACCAACGCTCACGTCCAGCATTATAATCTTGCTGAAAACTCCAACCATGCGCTAAGTCTTGGCAAATACCGCGATACGGTCTCCCCAACCTACCGAGACTCCATGCCTGTTCAGGCTGACAATAGGCGGATTTTCCCATTTGATAGCCGACCAAGTACGCCTCTTTTGCCTGTGCGGAATAACCATCAAATGATGACAAGTCACGCTCCCAGTATCCGTTCACCGCATCTTGCTCACCCAGCGCTTGCCATTGCTGATTCTCCGCGTACTCCGCAACATATGGAGCACTACAGCCACCGACAAGCACTAAAGAAAGTAGCATTAATTTTATAGGCTTCATCAGTACCTCCTATTGCCCGCTCATGCATGCAACAACGTCATTGCCTCCTTTTAGCGAGCGAAACCCTAACCTTATTAGCATAGAGCTGATCAAACTTGCCAGCATAATCAGTACTCCCATATGCCACGCCTGACTAATGCCGAAAGACATCAACGTCATGCTAAGCAGTGATGCAAAAACCATTTGGCAAGCCCCTGATAACGCAGCAGCGGCACCGGCATTTTTCTTAAATGGCAGCAGCAATTGAGATTGCGCACAAGGAAACGCGATACCATTACCTACCACCATAATAAATTGCCCAATCATCATTGCTACTGGCGTTAACGGCGCTAATACTAACCAGACACCAGCCGACAATTGGATAAAAGGCGCAATTTTTAACATTCGCTCTGTTCCAATACGTGGACGTAACCGATTACAGATCATTCCACCCACCAAGAGCCCCCAAGCAGGGAGTAGTGCCCAAAGTGCATATTCGTCCGATGTCATCCCGATTTGCACTTGCATAACAAAAGGCATTAAGGAGATGGCAACCACCACTAAGCTGTAATTAAACCAGCCAATACCCGCAAAACTAATAAAATACGGCGACACGATGAGCTGCTTATAGTCAGAGAGAACCTGTCGCAGAGAAGGCACCGCTCGACGCTCTGAAAGCGTCTCTTTGAACAGCAACATCAAAATCAACCAAACTAAGGCGATATAACTAAGCAGCAAGACAAACACACTAAACCAACCAAAATGGTGGTTAACGAAGCCGCCAATGACAGGTGCTACGATAGGTGAAAATGACGCGACAACAGCCAACCAGGTTAATGCTTGCGGCAAGTGATTAGGGGCATAGCTATCTCGCAATGAAGCCCTTGCTAGCACAGCACAACACCCTGCTCCAAGGCCCTGAATAAAGCGCCCCCATAATAGCCACTCAAACTGATTGGCACCATAGACAGAAACACTCAACCCCAACATCGCTAACCCCAATCCGGATAACAACATAGGCCTACGCCCAACAGCATCTGAGATCGGGCCATACAATAATTGAGAAGGTCCAAAGCCCAATAAATAAAAAGAGATTAACCGCTGCACCTGTTCTGCAGTAAGGTGAAAATCACTGGCAATCCAAGGCAAAGAAGGAAAGAGTAAGCCAACGCTTAATTGACCAATACTAACAATAAGACACGCCAATAATACTGGGCGCCAATAGAACTTTTCTGGCATGATTCGCCTCCTACCGACTATTATCCTCTGATTAGTGCTTTTGTGTGCGGATTTATTGTTACGAGATTCGTTCCCGATGGGAAATAAACCCCAAATAGGTATGCTGATAGCTCATCCTCTTGGAGCAAAAAAAATGGCACCACGAAGGGTGCCATGCATCATATTATATTAAGCAGCAAAGCCATGCAGCGCCTAGCCTTTAACACAGTTCAACAATAACTTGTTGCCACTCATTATAAAAACAGAGCGAACCAACAAATGAATAGAGTAATGACACAGGGGGGGGTCAACTCTTATTCTATCGTCAAAGCAGCGTTGATTTAACTGGCAAGCTGATTGATTCCACTGTTAACATCATTACGGCAGTAAGCGATGCCAAGCTTATCAAGCTCAAACAAATGATTGTTCAATTTATGTAAAAATTGATACCACTGGCGTGATTCAGACCATGCAACTTCTGCGGCCGCAAATAGCCGTGGATAAAGTAAATAATCAAACGTTGCCTCATCGACCACTGTTTCAGACCACAAGGCAACCTGCACGCCTAACACTTTGTGCTGTTTCTCAATTGGAATATTGGCTAACGGATCATAATGGTAGACCTTTTCAAGCGGCAGTATCGCCGCCCAGTTTAGGCCCGGCTCATCAACGCTATCGCTTTGCACCATATCAAGATAGAGTGATTGACCCGGCTGAAGTACCACATCATGACCTTTCTCGATACACTCCAATGCAGCTTGCTCACTCTGCCATGAGTAAACTACGGTATCGGTACTCACCTTGTCGCCATGCACCACTTCTTCCCAACCCAACATTCGACGGCCCTTTTGCGCCAAATATTGCTCAACAAAACGCAGCAAATGGCCTTGCAGCTCTTTCGGATCCGTATATTTTAACTCGGACATCAACGTCTGACAGCGTGGACTCTTACGCCATACTCCTTCTGGCACTTCATCGGCGCCCATATGGACATAAGGTGCAGGAAAAAGCTCGCACACCTCATCAAGGACGGTGCGAAGGAAAGTGTAGGTTCCATCCAATGCTGGCGAGAGCACGTTATCATGAAAGTGTTGCACGCTCGTATAGTCAGAGCGGTCATCAGCATCGTGAAGCAACTCAGGCAACGCTTTAATCGCTGCGCGCGAGTGACCCGGAATATCAATTTCTGGAATCACCGTGATGCCACGTGCTGATGCATAGGCAACCACCTCTCGGATCTCTTGCTGCGTATAAAAGCCACCGTAACGCTCGGTAAGATGGCTATATTGCGCAGGTAAAACCTCATGCGGACCACGCCATGCACCAATGTTGGTTAATGCCGGGTAGGCGTTAATTTCAATTCGCCACCCTTCATCATCTGTCAAATGCCAATGGAAGGTGTTGAACTTTAATCGCGCCAATTGATTAATGAGCTGCTTAACTTTGTCTACCGAGTGAAAATGACGCACACAATCCAACATCATGCCGCGATAGTCCATTCTCGGCGCATCTTGGATCGCGACGCAAGGCAAGGAAAATGCCTCATGCGTGTCAGAACTCAGTGGAACCAGTTGCAATAAACTGGCTACCGCTGCAAAGAAACCACGCTCGTCACTGGCACGAATCAGCACCTGCTCGGCGGTCACATCAAGTTGATAGCTACCCGTTTGAGACTGATCGCCCAATCGAAAAGCGATGCTTCTGCGACAATTGAAGGCATTACTATTAGCAATAGTCAGCTGGTGACGCTCAAACAGCTCATCCTTAAACCACGAACACGCCGCGTCAGCCAATAACACATCACATTGGATATGGCAGGTACGATCAAGGCTAAACGTACCAGGCTGCTGGCTCAGCGTTGCTGGCTGCGGAATAATCGCGATCGACGCGGCACTAGCACTGATCACGTCACTTCTCTGCTTGCGAAAAGGCAAGTTGTCACAAAACTGCAGCGGTACCACGTCAACGTTGTACATCGTCTGTTCAATCACCACTGCAGCTTCAGTAATACCATGCCCCTGCAAAGTTAAGTGAGGAAGAGTAATCTCAAACTCGGCATAAAACAGTTGCCCAGGTTTAAGCACGCTGAATGACTCAGGGGGAGTAAGTCGGTACAGCGTGCCTTCCTGTGCAATACTCCCACATGTTAGGGAGTTAGCCGCTATACGGCGAATACAACTAAAGTCAAGATGCCAATCATCTAAGATGCTGTCACTTTGATTTGTCAGGGTGATAGACAGACGACTGCCAGTTTCACCGTTAGCAATCAAGTGGTGTTCTAAACGTAGACGCATTGCAGTGTCTCTTTCAAAATAATCAAAATTACAAATAGAGGAGCAGGCAAACACCTACTCCTCTTGGGGCGGCCTTACTGCAATACCTTACTTCAAGATAAAGCTACGGATCTGTTTCGGCTTAAATAGCCCAAGTCCATACTGACCATTGAAAGGTTGTGCGTCCGCAATCGGCTGTTCCAGCAGATTAACTTCAGTAATCGAGGTATGCGCAGTAGCTACCTGAAGATAGCCAGCCGCAGCAACAGCTTCACTGCTTGGATTGTAGAGACGAACTAGCGTACCTTCACCATTATCCGCAGGTTTAATTGCACTCACGACCAAATCCACACTATCAAGCGCAATACCCGTACCATGATCGGCAACCTCAGTGGTCAGAGGGTGCATCACAAAATACTTCAACGTATTGGTAAACTGATTCAGTGATTGATTTTGATAGACCAACGCCTCGATCGCATACTCCTGCCATACCTTTTGTACGCGCGCAGGGTTGAAGGTATCTTCAATAACTAAGGCGCATTCACAGTGTAGCGCACCCAACAGCTGGCTATCCGGTGTTGGAATATACTTAAACTGTTGGCCTGATGCGATACCAGGGCGACGGATCAAGTCAGGCTTACCTAACCAACCGACGCTACGGAACAGCGTCAGAGCAATTTGGTTATTTGCTCTAACTTCATATTCCTTAATGCCTTTGGTTAACAAGGTAAGGCTACATGATTGATCGTGCATGTTAGCAAGGTGCAACATTGGGTAGATCGGACTAGGTTCTTCTTTCCAGCCCTTTTCACGCCAATCAAGCAGACGCGCAGGCACGTTATCACGCTCAACAACCCCAAACGGCGTATCAGACCAGTTCGTTGTGGTTTCAAATGGCGCCGTAACGACCAATTGCACACGGTGATCTTTGACTTGGTTGTCAAACTGAGCATCAATCGTCAATGGCAATACTGACTCACTACCCGATGCAGTGTGCTGCAGACGAAGGGTAATCGTATATCCCATAGACGCTGTGCATTGCTGTTTTGCTCGCTCTGCCAGATCTTCAGGTAATGACCACACACCTTCAATCATGATTGACTCTGAGAAACCTTGCTTCACCACCTTCATGGTCGCTTGACGCCAATCCAGTTGGATTAGCCAATCATTCGCCGGAGGAGAGTAATCATAGGTATCGCCATCATCACCCATATCGAGAAGGTTAATACAGTTATCCCATACACGATTACGCGCTTTATCAAGCAGCACAAATTGTCCCTGCTCAAAGCTTAAGCGATACGTGTCGTTTTCAATCTCGATGTTATCGCAAGCAACAGCTGTCGTTTCAGCCTCATTATCACACTCGATCAACTGCAGGCTGGTATGGCCCGATGCTGGCAGCGAATAATAAAACTCAACGTCACTCTGGTAATAATAGAGTGAAGGATCATTCATCGATTCGTCACGCTGAATGCTGCCACGATAAACGCGTTGTGAAGATAACACATCCACCTTGATCGCTTGACCATTCAGGTCCAATAGCGTGAAGCTTGGTGCTGTGGTCGATATCGTTGTCTTGATCAATGCATGTCGTGTATATGGCAAGGTGTTAAACAAGGTAACACGCCCGTCAATACCACCCTGCTCTGCCGTTGGTTGTGATTCAGCCATTTTTCTGACTAAATAGTCCACCGCGGAATCTGATGTCTGATCCGCTTCTTCAAAGCGCGACAAAATGATCTTGTTGGTTTTATCTGTATTACAACCACCAGCACTATCATGAGCATGGTTGCGCAGAATGGTTTTCCAGATATTGTTTAACAAGGTTGGTTTTGTCTCGATACCTTCCGCACCCGCCATCACCATTAATGGCTCTAACTGGTAAGAGAGACGTCGCTCTACCTTATCGTTAAGATACTTATGATCGTAACGAGAAGAGTAGATTGAACGGTGAATTTTCGAGACTTGACCATCGATCAACTCGCCAGTAATCGTCTGCAGATCAAGATTTTCAGCGGCAATATCAGCAAAAAGTTTATCGTAACTACTTTCAATCAGGTGATAGTCTCTGTTCGATGCATTGCTAATATCAAGGCGTGACTTCAGCTCTTTATCAACAAAACGTTGATCACCACCCAGCGGAATAGCAATGTTTGCCGCTAGAGAGCCGTCTTCAGCCTGTTGGCATAACGGCGTTGGATCATCCGAATACATAACATGCGAGCCGACAAAATAGCCATTCTTAATGTTATAAGCTAATACTTGGCTACCATCTTCGCTTTGCCAGTTAAACTCACGAGCCGCGCAAACATCAGTAGAAAGACCACGCCAGAAGACCGTTTTATCAATGCCAACACCTTGGTAGATCTTTGGCATGTCAATACTTTGTCCGAAGGCATCGGGCACATAGCCGATAGCCATCACAGGGCCTAGCTCTTCAGCTAGGCGAATACCTGTTTGAAGGTTACGTACAATCGATTCACCACTGATAATCAGCTGATCCGCCTGCGTATACCAAGGACCAATCTTCAATTTGCCTTGTTGAACCAAGGCCTGAACACGCTCAAGCTGCTCTGGACATTGCTGAAGGTAATCCTCAATGATGCTCAGTTGACCATCCAGTAAGTAGGTGTCATTGTCACCATTCTCCAGCGCTGACATCACCTCATCCATATGATAGACCAGTTGGATCAATGACTCGTGCGCTGAAAAATACCACTCATAATCCCAGTGGGTATGAGGAATGACATGAAATACTTTTTGCATAATTTCGTACTTTCCTGTCAACTTAAGCAATCGCAGCTGCGATAGTTAAATCAACTTTATCACTGTCTTTATGACTCAATGTCTCGCGGAATTGGTCATCCATCATGCTACGGGTTAGTTTGGTCAAGATCTCAACACTCTTCGTATCACCCTCAGCAGGAATGCTCAATGCAACGGCGGTTTTTACTGGTTGATCATCCATAGTTTCCCAATCAATTGGGTTACTGAAGCGAACTACAAATACACCCGCATTTTTTGCTGCTTTGGTTTTGCAGTGTGGAATCGCCATACCATCTTTAAAGCCAGTGCTTGATTGCTTCTCACGTGCTTTTAGACCTTTGGCATACTCTTTCTCTGAAGAGACATAGCCCAGCTTGTATGCTTCTTTAGCAATGAATGCAATCGCTTCGTCTTTTGACTTAGACGTTGTATCCATTAGTACGTGTTCTGGTTTGAAAACTTCTTTTGAAGCTACTTGACCAAGATCTGCAACCGTAGAACCAGCGCCGTCGTTTTGGGTTATTGGCTTACGCCATAGGCCAATGATTAGCGCTGTTAGCGTAATACCTGACATGGTACATAAGATCCAAGTAACAAACGGGATAGGCTGTTCGATATAACCAACAAAGGTACCTAATGGAGAACCGATACCACCGTAGAACTTAACATCGAAGAAGCCAACCAAGCCACCCGCTAACGCAGAACCAGCAACACTCGCGGTGATCATTTGCACTGGGTTAGCTGCTGCGAATGGAATGGCTCCTTCAGTCACACCAACAATGCCCATACCAAATGCAGAGTCGGCAGAGATTTTTTCTGTTTCAGTGAACTTATTTTTGAACAGTTTCGACGCTAGGAAAATACCTAGTGGTGCTACCGAGATAGCAGCCTGTGCAGCGGTACCCGGAACAAAGTTAGCCCCTTCAATACCGTATCGAGCAACGGTATCAGTCCATACTGCAGTACCAAAGATCAACGCCGTTTTGTTAACAGGTCCGCCGAAGTCAAAACCAATCATCGCACCGATAATGGCACCGATAATGAAGGTTGATGATGAATAGTTAGTGGTCATCCACGTTAACCATTCATACAATGCCCCCATACCTGCTGCGATAGGTGTGCCGATCATGTATTTAACGATAATGGTAATAATGAAAGTGGCAATCAATGGAATAATCATGATTGGCAACAGTGGCTTACAAATCTTAGGCCAAGGTACCATCTTCAAATAACGAACCGTGTAACCAGCAATGAACGCTACTAGGATAGCTGACAGAAAGCCCCCCCCCGTATCAGTACCAAGGAAACTCGCATCGTTCGCGATATAAGCACCAATCATTGCTGGTGCAATAGCAGGTTTAGAAGCAATAGAGTTAGCAACGAAGCCCGCAAACAGTGGGATCATCAGAAGGAAGCCGACTTGACCAACCTTGAATAGATGGAACATCAAATCGCCAAAGAACGTGCTTTGGTCAAAGCCCCATGCAACGAGACGACCAAGATCATCACGTTGGAAGGCAAAAATGTTAGCAATCGCCAGCAACAAACCCGCCGAGATAACCATCGGTACCATGTAAGAGATACCGCTCATCACGTGCTGGATAAAGCCATTTTCAGATGTCTTGCCTAAAGTGATGTTACCCACCTCAGTACCTTTACCACCAAAAACCGTACCTTCTTTCATCGCAATATCAATCAATGCTTTTGCATCTTTCATCGCAACTTTTGGTCGGGTGACATAAATTTTCTTACCCGCAAAACGTGCTTTCTCAACTTCAACATCAGACGCTAGTACCACAACATCGGCATTCGCAATCTCTTCTTCTGTTAGAACATTCTCAGGACCAATTGAACCATTGGTTTCAACTTTAATATTGAAGCCATGCTCTTTACCAGCATCTTCCAACGCCTTGGCGGCCATGTAAGTGTGCGCGATTCCCGCTGCACAGCCTGTTACCGCTACTACATTAATTGTCATTAATTGAAGCTCCATAAATCTTACTACGTCAATTCGGGCGTCATTATGTAAATATTTTCAGGAAAAATATGTGACACAACCACCAATTCTCACAATGTGGTAAATTTTTTCATAGAAACTTGCCTGTCATACCTATATAAATCCCCCTACACGATGATTACAACCCATTAAGTATGCCACTAGTGACATATTAGGATCGATACCATGAAAATATTTTCACGATATCCACTGTAAATATTTTCAGCCTAGCCGTCATATTTTGACTCTAATTACCTGAAACAATTGAGAAGACGCCAATAATGAGCTTAAATTTGCTATCAGCAACGGTTAATAATCAGTCTCAGAACCTTGATCCAATCTATCAAGCTGATCCCATTACCCACCATTTATCTCTGCTCGTTGAAGACCAGAGTGCGATCAGTGCAATTAATTTGGCAACCACTAGTCACACTCCTCCTCCCAAAGCATGGCAGCTTGATTTGCCACGTATTGACATCGTGTTGGCCGGAAGTATTGATATTCTGTATTCCATTGGCGAACACCAAAGCCAATTACATCGCTTTAACGCCGGCGATGTCCTATACCTTCCTGGCATGAGCTGGAGTCAGCCACAATGGGGGGAGGCTGTCACACTACTCAGTATCAATATCGCGCCTCACAAAGTGGGATTTAGCTTGCATACTTGGAATGGCAACGGTTTTTCTGATGTCTATAAACGACCTTCGGTCCGCCGTCATCAGGCCATTGGCAATGGGCTAATTCATGTACTACAAGAACTCGGAAGTGCCAATGCTGACACTCACACCATAAGCTTAGTTTTACGCTCGTTGCTGAGCCACCTTATGATAATGGAAAACGTGCCAGATAAGATCCCTAGCCGTCAGGAAGAATTGTTTCATAAGATTACGAAATACATTAACGAGAACTATAACCAGTCATTAAATCGAGATGAGGTGGCACGGGTATTCTATATCTCCCCCAATTACCTATCGCACATTTTCCAGCAACAGGGAAAAACCAGCTTTAAGGATTACCTCTGTCATAAAAGAATGGAAAACGCGCAACGTCTGCTAGAAATGAACCATCAAAGAATCAAACAGATATCCCAAGCGTGTGGCTTTGCAGACAGCAACTACTTTTGTCGCCTATTCAAACAAAAGATTGGCGTAACCCCATCTCAATTCAGGGCAGGGCTTGCAGCATAAAGTTAACTCGTTCAACAAGATAAAACCCAGCGCATAGAGTTTGATATTCTCTTACCGAGTTGTTTGCTATTCCGTCATGCATTGTTAATTTTGGGAAAGGGCTTAATACAACAAACGAATAACATCGTGGATGGGTATCAGTTCCCCCTTCGTCACGAGAGGGAGAAACTGATAATCGTTAGATAAGTTATCTATTTAACCAAGCAGCGCCTCGTACGCCACTGCTATCACCATAAACGGCACTTCTAACCGTTACTACTGGTTCGTTTGAGAATATATATTTACTCATCGCCATTGGTAGATCTTTATATAGGCGTTCAACATTTGACATACCACCGCCGAGCACGATGACATCTGGATCAAGAATATTACTAATTGAAGCAAAACTTCTCGCCATTTGATCCAGCATCAATTGATATGCTGCAACCGCCTGCTCATCTCCCGCATCAACCAAAGCCATAATTTGCTGAGAGTTCAAATTCGCTTGGTATTTATGATTGTATTGGGCTGCAAATCCGGTTCCAGAGATATATTGCTCTATGCAATTTGTTCTACCGCAATAACACTGGCCGATATCACCGTCAACATCAGAGTTATAGCCTGGTAGAGGGTTATGGCCCCACTCACCGGTAATCGCATTGGCACCACTGATGATATTTTGGTTAACCACAATGCCACCACCACAGCCTGTGCCAACAATGGCACCAAATACAACACTACCGCCAGATCCGGCACCATCCACTGCTTCAGAAAGCGCAAAACAGTTCGCATCATTGGCTATTTTCACCGTTTTTCCCGTTGCTTGGCATAAATCACCAACAACATCGCGACCATTTAGAAACGTACAATTCGCATTTTTCATCTTGCCACTCATTGGGCAGATTGCACCAGGAAGCCCAATTCCAATCGCACTAAAATGACCTAGCTCACTGTCGACGTCTTTGACCATGTCAGCTATCTTTTGCACGAAAGCATCATAGCTATCGGGCGTTGGGTGGCGCAACTTATATAGCACCTCACCTTGTGCCGATAACACCTGAACCTCTATTTTTGTACCGCCAATATCAAAGCCTACTAGCATAATTTCATCTCATACATTTCTATATAAACTAACTTAGAATCAAGAATAACGACCCAACCTGCGTGACGTCATACGGGAATATAAAGTGTAATTAAGTGCCTCTCGAGTTAATAGCCCTAACACACAGCAAGCACTTGCTGCGATAATAAACATATATATTTGTTTACTACCGCTGGAACCAAATTTAATAATTTAAATTTTACTCTTCAAAACTTTGCTCTGTTTTAACCCACTTCTGAATTGAATCACGATACAAAGACACATAACGGAAATAGATGTGATCGAATGCAATCAGCATAGGTAACTGCCCGGAAATCATCCCGGTAGATTCTTCCCCTTTAAGGGTCACTGTTAACAATGATTTATCCACGTAGTCTAACAATCGTGATTTTTCATTTGCCGTAATACACAATAATTGAACACCTTTCGCTTTCAGCTTTTCTGCTGAGTGAAGCATTCTGGTATTATTCCCTTTTAAGGAAAGCAACAGTACCAGCTCACCTTCACCTAAAATGGAACTGATCATTTCTATTGAATCGTTATCGTGAACGATCTCTATGCACTTCCCTAGACGGGTTAATCGAAACTTAAGATCATGAGCAGCAAAAGCACTGTACCCCAAACCAAAAACGTAAATGACTCGATGTTTATTGATCAACTCACAAAAGGCATCAACATCATTTTGATTCAGCCTTTGATCAAACTGCTGTAACAGTTCAAAATATTCACTTTGCAATGTGCGCGTTTCACTAAACTCAGGGTGATCAGAGTCCAGTTGATTTTGATATAAGTAGAGAAATTCTTTGAAATTATTTAGACCAATTTTTTTACAAAAACGGGTAATAGAGGCGGTTGACACACCAATTTCTGCAGCCAGTTCTTCTATATTCTTGGTCGGATTTAGAGCAAGAAAGTAATCTGCAATTTTTTGATCAGTATAAGTAAATTTGAGACGAGCATACTCAAATAACAACCTGAAATCTTTATTCATATCTACCCGCTTCTTTCCCAGCCAAAGAATTACACCTAAAGATAATCTACAATGAAAATAATTTCATTTCAATGTTGTATAATCATTTCTCTGCTTGATGATAAATCTCAACCTCCATGCACATTTCAGCGTCGTATTGCTCAAAGGGTGAGCCAATAGCTCACCCTTTTATACACACACTGTGAATTATCAATCTATCTAACTTAGAAGTAGTATTCGATACCTAGACGTACTTCTTTAAAGTCTGTGTCATTAAGTTCCATTGTTTTCGCACGGAAGTATACTAACGCTGAATCATCCAAGAAATAAATCGCTTGACCAGATAGAACGCTATCTGCTGTTCCACCCACCTTACGGCTATCAATTTCTAGATCACTGTTTGCTGAGTAACCCACTTTTAAATGCCAATGACCAATGTCATACGTTGCACCAATAGAATACGCTGTTTGATCTTGTTTCTGACCAATCGCACCTTCGATAGTGCCGGCATCTGCACCACCATTATCATGATCAGCGTAATCCGCCGTCATGACTTTATACGCACCAAATAGCCCAATACCATGATCAAGCGCGACTTCGAAGCCAGCAATATAAGTTTGGTAGTCAGAGTTAGCCGTCATTAGTGACTCTGATACAACATCTTGCATCTCAACCCGACGCTCAGTACCGTATTCGTACCCCGCATGAAGTTGCAATGTGCCAACACGATAGTGTGCAGAAGCCCCGTAGAAGTTACTGCTTGAATTTTCTAGATTGTTACCACGTCCTGCTGCCAATACCATGTTAAAACCATTCCAGTTCGGGCTATCCCAACTGATTTGATCAGCCTGACGATCATAATAAGCACCACCCGCTATATCACTACCCCAATCGAATACGTTACCTAGACCTGGGTTTGAATAAGGCCAATCAATAATTGCATATGCTGGCGTTAGGAAGCGACCAAAGCGCACACGCCCCCAGCTCTCATCTTCGAAACCGCCAAAGGTATCACGTAGACCTAGTTGACCATCACCACTATTCTCACCTGTTCCAACATTATTCCCTTCAATCTGCCAAACAAGCGTAGGTGCGCGCTCTAACTCTGCAGTGCCTCGAAAACCGACTCGTGACTCATTGTCCAGACGATTTACAGTATCTTTGCCATCTTCAGCAAGGCTATACATAGAAATTGCAACTTGACCATAAACTTCAACATTGTCATTTGCTGTTACTGCTGAGGATAGCAAAGCAGCCGCACACATTGCAGCACAATACTTAACTTTCATAGGGCATCCTATTAAAACTAATAAATAAAAGAGACAGACAATGCAATATCAGAAACATATCTCTAATCAGAAAATGTTAATTTAGCGTTACTAAGTCTGCCTTGATGGTTCCTGAATAATATCTGGACTTAGGACTACGTGAATATTGGATATTTATCCTTTTTGTAGCACAAAGAGACAACAGAAAGAAAAACATGATCTTCTTCAAGTTTCTCAACACTGAATTAATATGATGAGTATTAATGTCTCAACATACTGTATATTTAACCTCAATGCATATTATACGTATCTCCAGTATATAGAACCTATCTCCACTTTATATGGCAATAAATATTTAATAGAATATTAACCATTTATTGTTCAGATTAAACAAAACCCACCCAAGGAGTTCTTCGTGTCCACTTTGTTACTTGATGGTAATTGGCTGCTGACATCACCACAGCACCCAAATATCAATATTTCTTGCGCATTACCAGGTGACGTACACTCAGCGTTAATCAGCGCTGAACTACTAGAGAACCCTTACCTCGGCTGCAATGAACGCGATGTTCAGTGGGTTGGTGAGAGTGAATGGCATTTAGAAAGAGACTTTAACATTGAAGCTGATTTGCTCAGTGCTCAGTCCATTGATTTAAAGCTAGAATTTGTTGACACTCTTGCCGAGTTTACGATTAATGGTCACCACGTTGTAAGCTGTAGTAACATGTTCAGACGTTATAGCGTCAATGTTTTGCCTTACCTGAAACCAGGGCAAAATAACATTCGGATAGAGTTAAAGCGTGCGGATGTAGAAGCAGCAGCGCGCGCCAAACGCCTCCCCTTCCCTGTGCCATGGGCAGTGGGCAACAATCAAATTCCGCATATGAATACCCTGCGTAAAACCCAATGTCACGCTGGATGGGACTGGGGAATTTGTTTGCTCGTCAGTGGTATCTATCAATCGATTGTTTTAGAACCAATCCATCAGACCCGTTTAAACCGTGTTCACACCGTGCAACACTGGAAAGAAGATGGTAGCTGCGACCTTGATGTTAATGTTGATTATGACGTAACCGCTTGTAGTGAAGCACCTAGCACCATTGAGATTGAGTTTGATAACCAGATTCATCACCTATCGGTTAACATGAGCCAACTAGGCGCACAAAGTGCAAACTTTACCATTCATGTTGCCAACCCTCAGCGTTGGTGGCCTGCTGGCTACGGTGATGCCCATCTTTATCCGCTCAATGTGACGCTAAACCAACATCAGATCACTAAAAAGATCGGTTTGCGTAAACTTGAGCTAGACACCTCTTCTGATGAGATCGGTAGCGCGATGACCTTTGTGGTTAACGACCAAGCCATCATGGCAAAAGGGGCAAACTGGATTCCATTGGATGCACTTCCTTCATCCCATACACCAGAAAGCTATCGTCGCCTACTAGAAGACGCGAAGGCTGCTAACATGAACATGATTCGTGTCTGGGGTGGTGGAATGTATGAACATGACATCTTCTATGAGTTATGTGATGAACTCGGTTTAATGGTTTGGCAAGACCTGATGTTTGCGTGTGCTCTTTATCCTTCAACAAAAGAGTTCATGAAAGATGTTGAGTTAGAAGTCATTGATCAGGTACGCCGCTTATCTGATCACCCGTCACTTGCTTTGTGGTGTGGTGATAATGAAGTGATCGGTGCCATCGGTTGGTATCCTGAATCTAAAACAAACCGCGAAAAGTATGTCGTTAACTATGACCGATTAAACTTCATGCTTGCACGTGTGGTAGAACAAGAAGATCCAACGCGTCGCTTCTGGGCAAGCTCACCATGTAATGGTGAATTAGACTTTGGCGATGCATGGCATGATGATAACTGTGGCGACATGCACTTCTGGGACGTTTGGCATTCAGGTAAATCGCTTGATGCTTACTACAGTGTGAAGCCGCGATTCTGCTCAGAGTTTGGTTATCAATCTTGGCCATCTCTGCCAACTGTAAAAACGTACGCTGAAGAGAGTGATTGGAACGTTACATCGCCAACGTTTGAACAGCATCAGAAGAATGGCCGCGGTAACAGCATTATTACTGAGATGTTTACCCGCTATTTCCGCTTCCCGAACAACTTTGACAACATGCTTTATCTCAGCCAAGTTCAGCAAGCACTCGCCATTAAAACAGCCAGTGAATACTGGAGAGCCTATAAAAATCACTGTCGTGGTATTCTTTATTGGCAGCTAAATGATTGCTGGCCGGTGAGCTCTTGGTCAAGCATTGAGTATACAGGTCGCTGGAAGCAACTGCACTACCATGCAAAACGCTTCTTCGCTCCACAATTGGCTACCTTCATCGAAGAGAATGATGTGGTTACCTTGCACTTGGTCAACGACCAACATCGTTCAGTGGCGCTGTCAGGCGTTGTGAAAAAAATTGGTTGGGATGGCACGGTGATCGAGTCTTGGCCAATTGAAACCACGTTGACAGCTGATGGAGTGGCACAGCCTTGGACTCTTGCATTGGATAAGAGTAGCCCGCAAACGGATTACTTCCTCCATGTAGAGCTAAATGACCAAGAACAAGTGTTAGAAAATACATTCTATCCTGCACTATACAAGCATGCTGACATTCAGAAGAGCAAAATTGAATGGAACATTATCACTGAAGAAGGCCAACACTATATCGAGTTGGATTGTGATAAACCTGCGCATTTTGTCCATGTTGAATTTGATGGTGAAGGGCGTTTTGATGATTCTAGCTTTACCCTTCTGCCGAAAAGCATCAGTGGTTCAAAACGTAAAGTAAAATACATTGGTGATGCATCTTCTGATGCGTTGCAGTCAGGTATCACTATTTATGACCTGCGCAGTACTTACTAAACCGTCGACTGCGACATTTCAATAGCTGACAACGTAATGTTTAACGCCGATGATAATTTCTCGGCGTTTTTTTTGCTCGCAGTTTTTGATGCTTGCTAACCAAATAGCCTGAGTTATTGTCCACAATAGGGCTCTTGCTATCACCCACCCACGAAATACCTTAAATGCCAATGCCCAATGCTACTCATGTACGCTGACAGGGCTTCTTAATAAGTGGCAGAGCGGACGGGACTCGAACCCCGAATGCCTACGGCCGCGTGACAGGCCGCTGTCTTCAAGGCAAATAGGCTAACCAACTGAGCTATCACGATATCCAAATACAAAAAAGCCCTGTCATTGCTGACAGGGCTTCTTGATAAGTGGCGGAGCGGACGGGACTCCCTACTCTCAAAAGCCCAGCGCGACCC
>NZ_JBLBVL010000020.1:0-74576 GCF_047250365.1 Thaumasiovibrio clandestinus | reverse complement strand
TTGTTAAAGAACGCTCACCTTGCGATGAGGTTGGTTATTCTAATCAATTCAATCTAAGTGTCAACAGTTAAATTGAAGATTTAAATCACCAAATTACCAAACACTGCAACGAATCATCTTCGTTATTCCGTGTCAGTGAGGCGGCATTATAGGGAGTTAATTGCTTCTGACAAGCTTTTTTATTCAATTTCAGATTGATTGAATAAAAAAGCACCAAAGATGGCATTTAACTGGATTTGGCGACGAAAAAATCACCAAACTTACGTACTTTTTCCCAATCGGTATATTCAACTTCTTTGCTAACATCCGTCTCACCGCCGGTCATTCGCATAATAAGCTGAATCATGATGCGATCGAAGAAGCGATAGCGCGGATAGAGTAATGCTCCCGCAAATATACCTATCGTTTCAGGTTGCCAAGGAGAGCGACGAAGAAACTTTTTAATATATACGCTATTTTCAGGCAAATCTTTTCCCGGTTTTCTTGCTGTTAGATTCACGCAAATAAAAGCAGCAGATGTCGCTGCTAGCTGCAGCTGATACCGCTTACAAAATTGATATACCACTTTATTGAATCGCCCATAGCGAATAGAAGCTGCAACAATCACCTTATCATACTGTGCTATATCCACTTCAGACCCAGTATGAATATCCAGCCAATCACATTGTGCCCGACAAGACCACTGCATTTCCAATGCCGTCAGTATCTTCTTGGTTTGCCCTTCTTGGCTTGAGTAAGCCAACAATACTCTTTTCATTTCCGCTTCATCCTTTAGCTACGCCAAAATGTCGGCGTGAAGAGAACCAATAATGTAAATACTTCTAACCGCCCAAATAACATGGCTAAAATGAGCACCCACTTTGCGGCACTGTTTATCTCACCAAAATGGACCGCCACCTCCCCAAGCCCAGGGCCAAGGTTGTTCAAGGTCGCCGCTACGGCAGAAAACGCCGTTAATTCATCAACGCCTGTAGCGATGATTGCTAGCATACAAACAACAAAGACCAGTGCATACGCAGAGAAAAAACCCCATACCGCATCCACGACACGTTGAGGTAACGCATTTTTACCAATTTTAATGGTGTAGACAGCTCGCGGGTGAACCAGACGCTTTAACTCTCGACTCCCTTGCAAAGAGAGCAGTAGCATACGGATAACTTTCATTCCTCCGCCAGTAGACCCCGCACAACCACCAATAAAAGAAGAGAAAAGTAATAAGACAGGTAAGAACAGCGGCCAT
Organism: Thaumasiovibrio clandestinus; assembly: GCF_047250365.1. Classification (NCBI taxonomy): domain Bacteria; kingdom Pseudomonadati; phylum Pseudomonadota; class Gammaproteobacteria; order Vibrionales; family Vibrionaceae; genus Thaumasiovibrio; species Thaumasiovibrio clandestinus. Next base: position 73,336 of record NZ_JBLBVL010000020.1, on the reverse strand, counting down.
TCCGCAAAGCTGGTTGTGGTAAAGCCAGCGGTGGTGGAGATCGAAACTGATTGAAAGAGGGCCTGATCCACAGCTTCAAAAAAGGTAAAGCTACCATGATGCCCAAGCAACATACCAAAGCAAATCAGGAACAACACCAGCTGTATAAAGACGAACGCGCGCAACTCAGGATCGCGCCAGTAGGTTCGCAATTGAACCCCACGATTCGAAAAGGCGGCAAAGTGTAGTGAAAAATTAATTGCCGAGATAAACAAAAATACGACAGTAATGAGGTTTATTGCCGGACTATCAAAATAGCCCATGCTGGCGTCATGCGTGGAAAAGCCACCAATCGCGACAGTAGAGAAGCTGTGCGACAACGCATCAAATGCCGTCATCCCAGCCAGCCAAAAGGCCAATGCACATGCGACCGTTAAGGTTAAATAGATATACCATAATGCTTTTGCTGTCTCAGCAATACGGGGTGTCATTTTAGAATCTTTAACCGGCCCAGGAATTTCAGCACGGTAGAGCTGCATGCCACCAATCCCCAACACCGGCAATATCGCCACAGCTAAAACAATTATCCCCATACCACCAAACCACTGTAATAACTGACGGTAAAATAGAATCGCTTTTGGTAATGAGTCTAACCCAGTAATCACGGTAGCCCCGGTAGTGGTTAGCCCGGAAAAAGATTCAAACATAGAGTCAGTAAAAGATAGATTTGGGTTCTCCGCCAAAATAAAGGGCACAGATCCGGCCCCACCGATTACGGTCCAAAACAGCACCACAATAAGAAATCCATCTCGTGCTTTCAATTCATGCTTATGACGCCGATTAGGCACCCAAAGCAATGCGCCAAAAAACAGCAACAGCATAAAAGTCACGACAAAGGGGAAACCCGCGCCATCGCGATAGATAAAAGCGACCATCGCGGGGGCTAGCATAGTAAAGCTAAAGAGAGCCAGCAGTAAGCCGACAATGCGTATAATTGAACGAAATTGCATGATAGTACTGTGCGCTTATCCTAGTTATTCGGCGAACCTGACGACAAGTTGTCCGCTACTGCGCTCAAATAGATGTATGGCAAACTGCTGAGCTACTCGCTTTTCCAGTTCACATTGCATGATCACATCTTGTCCATAATCAGTATGGATTAGCTTACCGTGATACTGTGACAAAAGGGACTCTACATCACCAACTTGTGAATAGGCGCACTGCACTGTCCCCATAATTGTCACTTGTTTCGTTACCGTCGGTAACTGCTGAAGAGCGTGCTGCACTCCTCCACCGTATGCCTTAACTAACCCACCAGTGCCAAGTTTAATCCCCCCGGAATAGCGTGTTACTACTGCCGCGATCTCTCCAACTCCCGAACCACTAAGTTGAGCCAATATCGGCTTTCCTGCTGTGCCTGATGGCTCACCATCATCACTAAACCCCCACAGCATAGAATTCTCCGGCCGGCCAGCAACAAAGCCCCAGCAATTATGACGAGCATCGGCATGTTTGGCTTTAATCTTTGCGACAAACGCTTTGGCTGCCTCAACATTTGGCGTGTGTGCCAAATAAGTAATAAAGCGGCTTTTCTTTATTTCCTCCTCAACGTTTATAGAAGCAGCAGGAATTAAGTAGGGTAGATCACTCATAGTATGAAACAGCAAAGCTGGAAAATAATTTTACGGATTGAAGGTAATAAGGATACCACAGCTATTAAACTATCTGAGCAACTTAAGCACTTATCCTTGCTCCACCGATAACGCGCCACCTCTCTCACATAAAGGCAAGACACCGAAGTCCACTTAAGGCACTAATAAATAAGAAAATAACACAAAACCCCATCAAGGACGAACGCAAAGGTTAATAAAATGTTAGTGCGTCGCATTGAAATTGCGTCAGTTTCTGCTCAAACTAGTATTTAAATAACTGGTCTAACCACGCGCATTGACCCTCAACCTAGTCATGGAGACAAGGCTATGATTTATCAATCCGACACTCTCTCTATCCGGATCAATGAACAACAGATTGCCATTCTCACCTTTCATGCACCTGGCTCCGTCAATAAATTCAATCTAGCGACACTTGAAGTTCTAAACAAGGCCCTTAATACCCTTGATCAATATAAAAACATCAAGGGTCTCATCCTCACCTCTGACAAAGCGGCATTTATTGTTGGCGCCGACATTCACGAGTTTATGAGTTTATTCGATGTTGACCACGCGATATTGGCAGGCTGGCTTAAACACGCTAACAGCATCTTTAATCACCTCGAAGATTTGCCCTATCCCACCATCAGTGCCATTAACGGCCATGCTTTAGGTGGGGGGTGCGAATGCGTATTGGCGACTGACTTTCGCATTGGAGATGAACGCTGTCGCATAGGATTACCAGAGTGTAAGTTAGGCATTATCCCTGGTTGGGGAGGAACCGTTCGTCTACCACGGCTCATCGGCGCAGATAGTGCCATGGAAATCATTACAGCAGGTAAAGACTACTCTGCCGCCCAAGCGCTTAAAGTTGGTCTATTAGATGCCGTTGTCAGTAATGACAACTTATATGACAGTGCCCTGCGCATGCTACAAAGTGCCATTGAGGGTAAGCTCGATTGGCTCAGCCGTCGGCAACAAAAAAAACAACCGTTAGCCCTCAATCGTACCGAAGCGAGCATGAGCTTTATCACCGCCAAAGGCATGGTATCGTTAGCTGCTGGGCCGCACTATCCCGCTCCTCTTGCTGCAGTTGCGAGTATAGAAGCCAGCGCGACACTCTCTCGTGACGAAGCCTTAGTTATTGAAACCGAACACTTCGTTACCTTAGCGAAAACAGACGTAGCAAGGGCATTGGTTAGCATTTTCCTCAATGATCAAGTCATCAAATCACAGGCAAAAAAAGCAGCCAAAGCATCAGTGGCAACAAAAAATGCCGCGGTCATCGGTGCTGGTATCATGGGGGGAGGAATTGCTTATCAATCGGCGTTTAAAGGGGTGCCGATATTAATGAAAGACATCGCCCCCGCCTCACTTGAGCTGGGAATGACAGAGGCCTCCAAGCTACTGAATCAAAGAGTCACCAAAGGGCGTATGGACAGCCTAAAAATGGCCAAAACGCTCACTTCAATTACACCGAGTTTAAACTACACAGGAATTGAACGGTGTGATGTCGTCATTGAAGCCGTGGTTGAAGACCCCAAAATCAAAGCCAGTGTCATTGCTGAGGTAGAGCAAAAAATTCCCCCTGAGACCATTATTGCTACCAATACATCCACTATCCCTGTGAGCCTACTTGCACGCTCCTTGCAGCGCCCCGAAAACTTTTGCGGTATGCATTTCTTTAATCCTGTACACCGTATGCCATTAGTAGAAATCATCCGCGGCAAGCACACCTCTGATGAGACGATCAACCGCATCGTGACCTATGCTACTCAACTGGGTAAATCTCCTATTGTCGTAAATGATTGCCCGGGCTTTTTTGTCAACCGCGTACTGTTCCCCTACTTTACTGGCTTTAGTTTATTGCTAAGAGATGGCGCCGATTATCAGTATGTCGACCAAGTCATGGAGAAACAGTTTGGTTGGCCGATGGGACCGGCTTACCTGCTCGACGTTGTCGGTATAGATACCGCTCATCACGCACAAGCCATTATGGCAGAAGGCTTTCCTTCACGAATGAGCAAAGATTATCGGGACGCCATCGATGTACTCTTCGAGGCGCAACGATTTGGACAAAAAAGTGAGCACGGTTTTTATCAATACATAGCAGATCGAAAAGGAAAACCACAAAAGACAATAGATGAAACGACTCATTCTTTACTGGCACCAATTCAGCGCCAATGCGATGACTTATCCTCTCAAACGGTTATAAACAGAATGATGATCCCGATGATCAATGAAGTCGTGCGCTGTTTAGAAGAAGGCATTATTGCTTCGCCTGCGGAGGCAGATATCGCGCTTGTTTATGGGCTCGGTTTTCCTCCATTCCAAGGCGGTGCATTCCGTTATCTCGATAACATGGGACTGTCTAATTACGTCGCGATCGCCGATCAATACACAAGCTTAGGTGAAATTTATCAGGTGCCTGATGGGTTACGTCAAAAAGCCGCTTGCGGGGAAACCTATTTTCCAACTCCGGCTCCTATTCAGCCTCAATATTAAGGAGATCATCATGAACCGAGCCGTCATTGTTGATTGTATTCGCACCCCTATGGGCCGCTCAAAGAATGGAGCGTTTCGTCATACTCGCGCAGAAGACCTTTCTGCGCACCTTATGCAGGGACTGCTAAAAAGAACCCCCCAAGTGCATCCAGAAGAGATTGAAGATATTTACTGGGGCTGTGTACAACAGACGTTAGAGCAAGGCTTTAACATTGGTCGCAACGCTGCGTTATTGGCCGGTTTGCCACATACCATTGGCGCGACAACCGTTAACCGTTTATGCGGTTCATCGATGCAAGCACTGCATGATGCATCACGTGCCATCATGGTTGGCGATGCTGATATCTGCATCATCGGTGGCGTGGAACATATGGGCCATGTGCCAATGAACCATGGTGTTGATTTTCATCCGCAACTGTCACGAACCGTCGCAAAAGCCGCAGGAATGATGGGCTTAACCGCAGAAATGCTAGGGCGTCGCTATAACATTAGTCGCGAAATGCAAGATGCCTTTGCTACCCGCTCTCACCAGCGTGCTCACGCTGCAACCCTAGAGGGCCGTTTTAGCCACGAAATCTATCCTCTTCCAGGCCATGACCATGACGGAGCATTACAGCTAATAGAGCACGATGAAGTCATTCGCCCTGAAACAAATCTCGACTCACTGGCCGAACTGCGTCCCGTATTCGACCCCGTCAATGGCACAGTTACTGCCGGAACATCCTCTGCGTTATCCGATGGTGCGGCGGCGATGCTTGTTATGAGCGAAAACAAAGCAAAAGCCCTCGGAGTCACCATTCGTGCTCGTGTGCATGCCATGGCGATTGCGGGTTGTGACCCTTCTATTATGGGCTTTGGTCCCGTACCTGCGACAAAAAAAGCCTTAGCTCGCGCCAACCTATCCATTCATGACATCGGCATTATTGAGCTTAACGAAGCCTTTGCCGCTCAATCATTACCTTGCTTAAAAGAGCTGGACCTACTCGATAAAATGGAGGAAAAGGTCAATCTTAATGGCGGAGCTATCGCCCTCGGCCACCCGCTTGGCTGCTCTGGCGCCCGTATTTCGACCACCCTCATCAATCTAATGGAACAACAAGATCGACAGTTTGGCCTAGCCACTATGTGTATTGGTTTAGGGCAAGGCATCGCGACGATATTTGAACGCCCATAAACAGAGTACTTCCATCAACGGGCAGGCTCACGCCTGCTTTCTAAACCCATACACTTGCACAAAAGTCATAGAGTATATGTATATGTTTCACTTTATTCATACCTCTATCCTGTCTACACTAAATGACAACGGTTAAGCTCATGATGAAATGACAGAATCATACAGTTCACTCGTCAATGCTCGCTAACAACAGCACCAATTGGCCTCACGAGGTAAACATGTTTAAAGCCCTAGTATTAGAACAACAAGACAAACGCACGCTCTCTTCAGTTCAACAGCTTGAAGACAGTCAGTTACCAGACAACAACGTTATTATTTCAGTTAACTACTCGTCGCTTAACTTTAAAGATGGCTTAGCCATTACCGGAAAAGGGAAGATTGTTCGCCAATTTCCAATGGTGCCTGGCATTGATCTCAGCGGTGAAGTTCTCAGCTCTAAAGATGCCCGTTACCAACCCGGCGATCAGGTTGTACTTACCGGCTGGGGTGTCGGCGAGAGCCATTGGGGTGGCATGGCTGAAAAAGCCAGCCTCAACGCTGACTGGCTAGTACCGCAGCCAAAAGGCATCGATGGAAAACAAGCCATGATGATTGGCACCGCGGGTCTTACCGCGATGCTCTGTGTGCAAGCACTACAAGATGCTGGTGTTACTCCAGACAAAGGCCCCGTGTTAGTCACGGGTGCGAGTGGCGGTGTCGGCTCTGTCGCCGTTACTTTGCTATCCCAATTAGGCTATCGCGTTAGTGCTTTAACAGGTCGCGCTGCAGACAACACGGCACTGCTTACTTCACTGGGAGCAAATGAGGTCATCGACCGGCATGTCTTTGAAGAGCCAGCTCGCGCCCTCGAAAAACAAGTATGGGCAGGCGTCGTCGACACGGTAGGCAGTAAAATCCTCGCCAAGGCATTAGCGCAGGTCGATTATGATGGTGCAGTGGCTGCGTGTGGATTGGCTGGCGGTTTTGACTTACCCACCACAGTAATGCCGTTTATCCTACGCGGTGTAAAACTGATCGGTATTGATTCAGTGATGTGCCCATTTGAAAAACGCCAAGCCGCATGGCAACGTATTGTTGAGCTACTACCGGCAAAATACTACGAACAAGCCTGTCAGGAAATCACCCTTGACCAAGTCGCTGAGTGCGCCGAGGCGATCACGCAAGGTCAAATCACTGGCCGTGTGGTAATTAAGCTCTAATTCGTCAATATTGCCTATGGGCTCACTCTACCCAGTCCATAGGCTCAGCTAATCCCATCGCATGTATCCGTGTGTTGATCAACTTGCCACACTCCTCTTTAATAATCTTCCTCAACCATTGCTGCGATGCCGAATGCTCTGTTCTTGGATGCCACAACAGGGAGTAGTCGAAAGGTTTAAATACAAATGGCAAAGGCTTAATCACTAAATGATGTTTTTCTGCCACCAAATAGGCCAAATCTGCCGGCACCGTGATAATCAACGGCATCTGCTCCACAATGGCAAGGGCGGCCTCCAAATGATAAGCACGCAATACCTGCCGACGTGCTGGATGGCCCCGTAGAGCATCATCAATCAATGCCTTAACGCCATCGCTTATCGCTATCGTTGCGTGGGGATATGCCAAGTAATCATCCAATGACATCGCTTGATTAGCTAACGGGTGCTGGGCAGATAACAGACAAAACACGCTAACCGGGCCAAGTGAGTCCTGCTGTAGTCCAGCAACACTGTATGCCGGGCGGCAGATTGCCATGTCACACCCGTCCGTGGTCAGTTGCTCCACCAAATGATCATGCTGTAAGGGAACAAAATCTAACGATAGATGCGGAGCTTCTTGATAAATCCGCGGCAGCGCAAATGGCAAAATGGTTTGCATTGCATAGTCGGTCGTCGCGATTCTAAATACCTGTGTACAGGTTTTAGGATCAAAATCTTTAGGGGTTAACACTTGTCGCAGTGCTTCCAGCGGGCTATTGAGCGCCTGATTGAGATCAAGTGCGCGCTGGGTCGGAATCAGCTTCTGTCCTTGGCGAGTAAACAGGGGATCGTCAACCAAGACACGCATTCTGGCTAATACGCGACTCATGGCTGATTGACTTAGATTAAGACGAATGGCCGCCCGACTAACACTGCCCTCATCAATAAGGACCTTGAGAGCGACCAATAGGTTGAGATCTCGTCGATAAATTTCTTCCAGCTCCATACTGCTTCCATCTCTAGGCATTTGTTACAGTATGTCAGAAATATTACTCTTTATGCCGATTATCCGGTGCAAAAATATACTCAATAGAAAAGCCGCTAATAAGTGCTACCACCCCCAAGAGCATAGGCATAGATAGCTGTGGTTCCGGTGAGACAAAGACAGCCATAAAGGCCAATAGCAAGGCAACGAGGTACAGGGTCATACGGTGAATATAGTTCATATTTTCCCCCTATTTTCGATTAAACTGACAGTGTTTCTTTTGGTTTACAGGTCAATATTGAGGCAGAGATTGATTCTTCTTCAATCATAGGTATGATCAGCTCCCCAACGAAAGAGGTGCATCATGACCAGTCCATTCGACAACCCAACTCAATCTTTACAAGCTCAAGGCTTGCGCTGTCCTGAGCCTGTCATGATGGTGCGCAAAACAGTAAGACGAATGGCGCAAGGCGAAACCTTACTAATTATTGCTGATGACCCATCAACGACGCGAGATATCCCAAGCTTTTGCCGGTTTATGGATCACACGCTAGTGGCAGCTCAAACCGAACAAATGCCGTATCAATATCTAATTAAGATTGGCCAATAATCAAATCATCCTGTGATTATTTGCTTTTACGCCCCGCGAAGAGAGGCATTATTTCGCGCGCAATTGTTCCACTTGCTCTCGCAATTGCGCAATCTCTTTCTCTATCGGTTCGACATATCGCAGCCGAATCAGCGCCTCAACAGATAAATACGTGGTGACAATCGCCCCGACGACCATCGGTACCCACACATCCGTTAATACCATGCCAAAAATATTCAACACCAAGCCAAAACTAAATAACCGATACTGGCTGTGTAGCGATAATGCAGTGAACCTGATCATAAGCTCTCCAATTTCCGCTGTTTGACATAAAAACTGTAGCAAAACTGCGGTTAGCATTCTGAACCAATGATCACGCTTAACCAAAAATGCACATTAAGATTTCAAATCTGATAACCACGGCACAATTTTAACCTTCATCATCCCCCTTTCTCAATATTGTCAAATCGACCACCTCGTTTAACACGACAATAAAAAAGGCAGAGAGTACGTATGCACACTCTGCCTTACTATCGTTTACGCTGTATTAGGTGTTTGCGCGGTATTAAGCGATTCGCATACTGCCTATTGAGGTAGTGGGGAGAGAATAATCTCTACACGTCGATTCTCTGCTCGTCCTTGCTCTGTGCTGTTGTTCGCGATTGGGCTAGATTCACCGCGCCCTGTGGCAACCAAACGTGCAGGCGAGACGCCTTCTGCAATTAGCTGATTGCGCACTTCATTCGCTCGGCGTTGAGAAAGCTCTTGGTTGTAGCTTGCTGAGCCCGTGCTATCGGTATGCCCTAAGATATTTAACATTGTTTGGTCATACTCTTTCACCACCAATGCAACATTACGTAGCGCCAGTACCGCACGAGAATCCAGATTGGTTTCATTGACGTTAAATGTAATTTCATTTGGCATATTTAAGATAATGTTGTCACCGTTACGCGTAACGGTAATACCTGACGCTTGTAATTGCTCACGCAACTTGGCTTCCTGCACATCCATGTAATAACCAATACCACCACCAACAGCAGCACCTGATGCAGCACCAATCAATATGCCTTTTTTACGATCCCCTTTGCTTGATGATGCAGCGCCAACAGCTGCGCCAGCAACGGCACCAATCACTGAGCCCGTGGTCGCTTTCGCGGTTTGACTTTCACCAGAGTAAGGGTTGGTGGTTGAACATCCTGTCACTGCCGTTGCAGCGATCAACGTAGCGAGTAGCAATTTTTTCATATCTGCTCCGTGCGAACCTGTCTTTTTGCCAAATATAGTATTCTTCGCGATTATAGTAGAATAATTAGCAACTCTGTTAACACTATGTCAAATTACGCAGCAAAGGACATATCTCAGCACTGTAAAAATTGGTGATAAAAAAGGCGTTTTCCCCTACTCCGACACGGCCTGTCAATGTATAATCGACTGTTATTTTCACATTTCAATCCACTATTTTCACGCGAAGTTGACAATGCACAAATACGACATCAAAACTTTTCAGGGCATGATCCTCGCGCTGCAGGATTACTGGGGCCAGCAAGGCTGTACCGTAGTACAACCACTGGACATGGAAGTGGGTGCTGGTACCTCACACCCAATGACATGTCTACGCGCATTAGGTCCAGAGCCAATCGCTGCGGCTTATGTTCAACCATCACGTCGTCCAACCGACGGACGCTATGGTGAAAACCCTAACCGCCTACAGCATTACTATCAGTTTCAGGTCATTCTAAAGCCATCACCCGATAACATTCAGGAACTTTACCTAGGCTCACTAGAAGCCTTAGGTGTCGATACACAAGTTCATGATATTCGCTTTGTAGAAGACAACTGGGAAAACCCGACACTGGGTGCATGGGGCTTGGGCTGGGAAGTGTGGCTCAACGGCATGGAAGTCACTCAATTTACCTACTTCCAACAAGTCGGCGGTTTAGAGTGTAAACCTGTTACCGGCGAAATCACCTACGGTATCGAGCGTCTAGCCATGTACATTCAAGGTGTAGATTCAGTCTATGACCTGGTTTGGACAGATGGTCCTTTTGGTAAAGTTACATATGGCGACATTTTCCACCAAAACGAAGTGGAACAGTCAACATATAACTTCGAGCATGCCGATGTAGACTTCTTATTCACCTTCTTTGATCAGTGTGAAAAAGAGTGTCAAGAGCTACTGGCACTAGAGACGCCGCTATCACTGCCTGCCTATGAACGTATTCTTAAAGCGGGTCACGCCTTCAACTTGCTTGATGCGCGTAAAGCAATCTCTGTGACCGAGCGTCAGCGTTATATCTTGCGCATTCGTAACCTGACAAAACAGGTAGCAGAAGCTTATTACGCCTCACGTGAAGCTTTAGGTTTCCCAATGTGTAAGAAGAAATAAGGAGTCTTCATGACCGAACGCAATTTTCTGATTGAGCTGGGTACGGAAGAACTCCCACCAACGCAACTTCGCACACTTGCAGAAGCATTTAAAGCCAATTTCGAAGCCGAATTGACAGCCGCCGAATTGGCGCATCAAGGTATCGAGTGGTTTGCTAGCCCACGCCGCATGGCACTAAAAGTGACCGCACTGGCGGAAGGCCAAGCTGATAAAGTGGTAGAGAAGCGTGGACCGGCTGTTGCCGCTGCATTTGATGCAGAGGGTAACCCAACTAAAGCGGCTATGGGCTGGGCGCGTGGTAATGGCATTACTGTTGAACAAGCCGAACGCCTTAAAACCGATAAAGGCGAATGGCTTCTTCATAAGCAAGAAGTCAAAGGCAAAGCCGCCAAAGAACTGGTTGTCGAGTTAGCTGCCAAAGCACTAGCAAACCTCCCTATCGCAAAACCAATGCGCTGGGGCGATAAAGAGACTCAGTTTATTCGTCCCGTTAAAACCCTGACCATACTGTTAGGTGACGAACTTATCGAAGGCACCATTCTTGGCGTTGCTTCTGCTCGTACCATCCGTGGTCACCGCTTTATGGGTGAAGCTGAGTTCACCATCGACAATGCAGATCAGTATCCAGCCATCCTGCTTGAGCGTGGTCGTGTTATGGCCGATTATGAAGCGCGTAAAGCGATCATTATTGCCGAAGCACAAAAAGCCGCTGCAGCCGTAGGTGGACAAGCCGATCTTGACGATGACTTAGTGGAAGAGGTGACGTCATTGGTTGAATGGCCAGTCGTACTTACCGCTAAATTTGAACAAGAGTTCCTAAAAGTTCCATCTGAAGCTTTGGTCTACACCATGAAAGGGGATCAAAAATACTTCCCGGTGTATGACGAAAACAAGCAGTTGCTACCTAACTTTATCTTCGTTTCAAATATCGAATCTAAAGAGCCACGCCACGTTATCGAAGGTAACGAGAAAGTAGTACGCCCTCGCCTAGCTGATGCTGAGTTCTTCTTTAATACTGACCGTAAGCGTCCACTGATTGATCGCCTACCTGAGCTAGATAATGCTATCTTCCAGAAGCAACTAGGAACGATCAAAGACAAAACCGATCGCATCACTGAACTGGCGGGCTATATTGCCCAGCAAATCGGTGCTGATGTCGACAAGTCTAAGCGTGCCGGATTGCTAGCAAAATGTGATTTGATGACGTCAATGGTATTCGAGTTCACGGATACTCAAGGTGTTATGGGCATGCACTATGCGCGTCATGATGGTGAAGACGAGCAAGTCGCACTGGCATTGAACGAACAATACATGCCACGCTTTGCGGGTGATGAACTGCCGAGTAATGGCGTTTCATCTGCGGTCGCAATGGCAGACAAACTGGATACCATCGTGGGTATCTTTGGTATTGGCCAAGCACCAAAAGGCTCAGACCCATTTGCATTGCGTCGTGCATCGTTAGGTGTATTGCGTATTATCGTCGAAAATGGCTATGCCTTAGATTTGACCGATCTGATTGCTAAAGCGAAATCCCTATTTGGCGATCGCCTTAGCAACGATAACGTGGAAACAGACGTGATTGATTTCATGCTGGGTCGTTTCCGTGCTTGGTACCAAGACGAAGGCTTCAGCGTTGATGTTATCCAAGCTGTTTTGGCTCGTCGCCCTACACGCCCAGCAGATTTCGATAAGCGCGTTAAAGCGGTAAGCCACTTCCGTACCTTAGATGCAGCGGAGTCACTGGCTGCGGCTAACAAGCGTGTTGGTAACATTTTAGCGAAATTCAATGGCACGCTCAGTGCCAACATTGATGCCGCTCTGCTAACCGAGCAAGCAGAGACAGTGCTGGCAACGCAAATCAACGATATGGTTGAAAAGCTACAGCCACTGTTTGCGAACGGTGATTACCAAACGGCGCTAACGGAGCTTGCCACATTGCGCGACAGCGTCGATGCCTTCTTCGACAATGTTATGGTAATGGCTGACGATGAAGCATTGAAAGTTAACCGTCTCACGATGCTTAACTTACTCCGTGAACAGTTCCTCAACATCGCTGACATATCTGTATTGCAGAAGTAAGTCGTCAAACGTGTTCTTAGAGCCCGGCTAAATAGCCGGGCTTTTTTTCTTTCGATTCCTTTTCGATTGTGCGTCCTCTCTAAAACATCCCTAATAATTCCCGTTCAACATCGATAGACCCTAACTGCTACACGTCTGACTTTTCGCGCAGCATCAACCTTGATATTCGAGAGATCAGTTACGTTTTGTAGCGGCCTAACTCTGCTATAACGGAGCCACCCTTAGCATCAATCAGCTCTATCGGCCGAGACTGTACATACTAAGGAACAGCCACTCATAAGGATTACTTTGTTAACCAACACGGACCGTACAATGAAAGCTCTCGCAATAAGTCTTATCTTCACACTACCACTAATAAACGCAGCGACTGCCGCCCAATATGAATTGACCTTGGCTTCCACCACTGAAAACACTCCACTTATTATCCCGTTCCAATCAAACTCAGCAGATCATGACATGGTGTTTCACGTGAAACACTACTTTAAAAAGGGACACTATCAATTAACCATCAATGCGCTGGACAGCGATTGCTATATCGATTTAAAAACAGGTGAAGCACTAAAGTTTAATCGTCACAATGCGATCGAACTCTGTGCAACGTCAACCACACTGCCCGTGCGAATATTCAAGTCTGATACCTACTATATAGAGATTGATAAGCCCAACGCGCAACTGACACTCAAACGATTGGAGCGCAGCAATACACGGCCAACGATGGCCCCTTGCCCATCAAATACAGGACAGGTCATTGACATCGATGTTAGCGAAATTTTTAATGAGGGCGACTGGCTTCGCGATGCCTATAGTGGCAACACTGCACAAGTCACCGCTGGGCAATTAAGCCTGGCTCCAGCACTGGACAGTGAAGGTCTCATTCTGTTAGAGCAAATACCACCAAATAACGCAGTGCAAACCCCAGCCTTTAGCTGGGATAACGCCATCGTCTACTTCGCCATGACCGATCGTTTTCATAATGGCAACCCAGATAATGATAATAGCTATGGACGACGCTCCGATGGCGATAAGGAGATTGCTACCTTTCATGGCGGTGATCTGGCTGGGCTAACCGAAAAGCTCGATTACATTGCATCGCTTGGCGTAAATGCATTGTGGATTACCTCGCCATTAGAGCAAATCCATGGTTGGGTTGGTGGCGGAGATGACGGTGATTTTAAACACTATGGTTACCACGGTTACTATCATCTTGATTGGACAAACCTCGATGCAAACATGGGGACGGAACAAGAACTGCGTACACTGATCGAGCAAGCACATCTGCGTGGAATAAAGATAATCTGGGATGTGGTTATCAACCACATTGGCTACGCGACCTTAGCAGATATGCAGTCGTTTCAATTTGGTTCCCTATACCTCAATGACGATGAACGTCGGCAAGTCTTAGGTGACAAATGGACCGACTGGCAGCCAAGTGACAGGCAAACTTGGCATAGTTTTAACGACTATATCGACTTTAGCGATGCTGAGAGTTGGTCACGCTGGTGGGGAAAAGGCTGGATTCGTACCGACATCGGCAACTACGACAGTCCTGGCTATGATCCTTTAACCATGTCTCTCAACTTCCTACCCGACATAATGACAGAGAGTCAAACGCCAGTCCCTTTGCCTGCCTTCTTTGCTAACAAGGCTGACCATCAAGCTGAAGATACCCAACGGCTGCCCAGTGCACACATCATTCGCTGGCTAACGCAATGGGTGGCTGAATACGGCATCGACGGATTTCGTGTTGATACCGCCAAACATGTTGAAAAAGCCACCCTCGCCGAGCTTAAACGACAAGCAACGTTGGCATTACAGCAATGGAAAACAACCCATCACGTTGATGATGGGATAGCATTCTGGATGACAGGAGAAGCGTGGGGGCATGGTGCCTATCGCAGTGACTACTTTGACCATGGTTTTGATTCGATGATAAATTTTGAATTCCAAACCGACATCGCACCACGTGGTGTCACCTGTTTACTTCATATGGATGCTGACTTTCAGCGTTATGCCGATACCATCAATCGTGACCAACAATTTAATCTGCTCAGCTACCTCTCTAGCCACGACACTGCGCTGTTTTATGGTACCCATACTCACAGCATGGCAGAGCAAAAACGTGCTGCTAATGCGCTGCTGTTAACCCCCGGAGGGGTGCAGATATTCTATGGCGACGAAAGTGGAAGGTCGTTGGGCCCATCAGGATCAGACCCTCACCAAGGAACGCGCTCAGCCATGAACTGGGATGAGAACCTAGCACTCGTTAAGCACTGGCAACGGCTGGGACAATTTCGCCAACGCCACCCAGCAATCAGCCAAGGGACTCATCGAACCTTAAGCACCGCACCCTACTATGCCTTTAGCCGCCAAACAGACACCGATCGGATAATGATCGTTTATGTTGGCAATAGCAACAAAGAATAATCCGCTTTTTAATTGCGCACTGATAGGTTATGTTGTTATGGAGATAGAGAGGGCTAAGGTAGGCCCTCTTTATCTCTAATTATATTATGACGTTTAAAGTGAGCAGCAGTATGGATTACTCTTCATTCGGCGACAAATTTGGTGGTTTGTCGGCAATTACTCAATTAATGGATGACTTAAATGAGGGGCTGCAAAACCCCAACGCCATCATGCTTGGCGGTGGCAACCCCGCCCAAATACCGGCGGTCATTGAATGTTTTGATCAATTAAACCAGCACCTCGCCGCCTCTGGCGCCCTCACCCAAGCAATGACGAATTACGATGGCCCACAAGGTAAAAGTACCTTCATCTCAGCCCTTGCAAACCTACTGCGTGAGGTTTATGGCTGGGATATCAGCGCTAAAAACATTAGCCTTAGTAACGGTTCGCAAAGCGCTTTTTTTAACTTATTTAATCTCTTTGCCGGGCAGACCGCAGACGGTAAACAAAAGAAGATACTCTTACCACTCGCCCCTGAATATATTGGTTATGCCGACAGTGGTCTAGCCGAAACAATGTTTACCAGTTATCAACCGCAGATAGAGTTTCTCGATAACCGCCAGTTTAAATACCATGTCGATTTTAGCCAACTTAGTATCGGTGATGATATTGGTGCAATCTGTGTTTCCCGCCCAACTAACCCGACGGGGAATGTGTTAACCAACGAAGAGATCACCAAGTTAGACCTCCTTGCCAAAGCCAACGATATACCGTTAATTGTTGATAATGCTTACGGGCTACCCTTCCCTGACATTATTTTTGCTGACGTTGCACCGATGTGGAATGACAACACCGTGTTATGCATGAGCCTATCTAAGCTTGGCCTACCCGGTTTACGCTGCGGTATTGTGATTGCCTCTGAAGAGATCACACGAGCGCTCACCAATATTAATGGCGTGATCAATTTAGCGCCCGGCAGTGTCGGCCCTTTAATTGGTCATGAGCTCATTAAATCTGAGCAGCTGTTAGCATTGAGTGCCGATGTCATCAAACCCTTTTATCAGCGTCGCAGTCAGTTTGCTCTGACACGTTTGCAGCAGCAAATCCCAGACCCACGTTTTCGCGTTCATAAACCTGAGGGCGCTATCTTCTTGTGGCTTTGGTTTGATGAGTTACCAATAACCAGTCAAACCCTTTATCAACGCCTCAAGCAACGTGGCGTATTGATTGTACCTGGTGAGTATTTCTTTATCGGCATCGATGACCCCAATTGGCCCCACCGTACACAATGCTTACGCATGAACTATGCCCAGGATGAAGACGTGCTAACCGCAGGAATTGATATCATTGCTGAAGAAGTTAACCGCGCCTATCGTGAAGGCTAACTGTTTCACGTGAAACACGAGCCGAACAGCATGAGCGTCGGCTCGTTGCCTAAGCCTTATCTAAGCTATCACGACGACTCCCCACCCTCATTGTAATTTTCAGCCCGCACAACGTGTTTGAAAATTGTCCCATTCATCCAATATGCTGCCAAAATCCCAGCCCAGATAACTCAGTACAACGGTGCAGATTTAAATCTGTACGGTGTCACGTTTAGCGACTAATTGGCGCTATACCACAACACTAACCATCGAAAAGCTACCACCGTAAAGCAGACGACGTTTCACATGAAACACTCTCTTCACGAAGAGCACTTCGCTGTGACAGCAGCGAACCGACTCTGTCACTGCTATATTTCTAATCACTTAGCAGAACGCAAAAAAACGCCCACTCGAGGTGGGCGCTATGACTCAGTACAACGGCACTATTTACAATGACAAGAATACCATGCCAGCGTGTTACTCTTTATTTTCAATCAGCTCACCACTGCCAATACTAATTTTCCGTGGTTTCATCTCTTCTGGAATTTCGCGTTCCAAATCGATGTGCAATAACCCATTCTCCATATTGGCACCCACCACATTGACGTGATCGGCTAACTGGAACTTACGCTCAAAATTACGATCGGCAATACCTTGATAGAGGAAATGACGTTCGTTATTCAACGCTGCTGCTTTATTGCCTTTTACTATTAGGGTGTTTTGTTGCTGAGTGATATCCAACTGAGCTTCAGCAAAACCGGCTACCGCCATGGTAATCCGATAGTGATTCTCATCCTGCTGCTCAATGTTGTAAGGTGGGTAGCCACCGTTAGCATTTGGCGCATTGTTTTCGACCAAGTTGAACAGGCGATCAAAGCCAATTGCACTGCGATATAGCGGGGAAAAATCGATGTTACGCATAGTTATCATCCTTCTTAGAAGCAATAATGTTTAAGGTTGAGTGCACCCGCTCGACGTGAACAGTATGAGATGACCCCTCAGGCATCATCCTCACTCATTATCAGATCTAAGGTTTAAATTTTGCTTTCCAACCCCTAACACGCGTTTTTTATATAAAAAAAACGCCGCATAATGCGGCGTCTTATAACTGACTTAATAATTCAATCTATACGTCAAGATTGGCAACGTTCAGTGCATTAGACTCAATAAACTGACGACGCGGTTCAACGTGGTCGCCCATCAAGGTCGTAAACAGCTCATCAGCCGCCACTGCATCGTGCACGGTTACTTGCATCATACGACGGCTTTCAGGATCCATGGTGGTTTCCCAAAGCTGCTCTGGGTTCATCTCTCCTAGCCCTTTATAGCGCTGTAGAGAGAAGCCACGACGCGATTCTTTACCTAGCCAAGCTAACGCTTCAGCAAAGCTCTTCACTGGCTGTCTGCGCTCACCACGCTGCACATAAGCCGTTTCTTCTAGCAAACCGTTAAGGGTTTCACCCAGTTGTGCCAGTTTGTTGTACTCTTTCGAGTGCAAGAAATCGAACGAGATTACATATTCGTAATTTACGCCGTGTGTACGTACGGTGATTTTTGGAACTCGTACGTCATTCTCTTCGTCGCGAATCAGCTCGAAGTCATACTCGCTCTCACCCGATTGCTTGTCATTCAGGCCAGCAACCAAGGCCTCAGTCCACTGCTCCAATTCGGCTTCGTTGCCTAACATGGACTCAATCAAACGTGGCGCGTGAGTCAGTTCGTTCAATAGCAAACTAGGATAACGACGGCTTAGGCGTTCAATCAGCTTCAACGTGCTGTTGTATTGCTTAACGATATCTTCTAACGCTATCCCCGAAATCGCAGGCGCACCCTCTTCGGTATATAACGCCGCATTGTCTAACGCTAATGCGATTTGGTACAGCGCCATATCTTCATCATCTTTGATGTACTGCTCTTGCTTGCCCTTTTTCACTTTATACAGTGGTGGCTGAGCAATGTAGATGTGACCGCGCTCAATCAGCTCTGGCATTTGACGATAGAAAAAGGTCAATAGCAGAGTACGAATGTGCGAACCATCGACATCGGCATCGGTCATGATAATGATATTGTGATAGCGCAACTTGTCAGGGTTATACTCATCACGTCCAATCCCACAGCCCATGGCTGTAATCAAAGTCGCGACCTCTTGTGAAGAGAGCATCTTATCGAAGCGGGCTTTTTCTACGTTTAGAATCTTACCTTTCAATGGCAAGATAGCCTGATTCTTACGGTTACGTCCTTGCTTCGCTGATCCGCCTGCAGAATCACCCTCCACTATGTAGAGTTCAGACAAGGCAGGATCTTTTTCCTGACAGTCAGCAAGTTTACCCGGTAGTCCCGCTAAATCGAGCGCTCCTTTACGACGCGTCATCTCACGCGCTTTACGCGCAGCGTCACGTGCTCGAGCCGCATCAATAATTTTTGAGCAGACAATTTTCGCATCACCTGGGTTTTCTAACAAAAACTCGCTGAGTTTTTCACCCATTGCCGATTCAACGGCTGATTTCACTTCACTAGACACTAGCTTATCTTTAGTCTGGCTAGAGAACTTAGGATCCGGCACTTTTACCGATACAACGGCTGTCAAACCTTCACGTGCATCATCACCTGAGGTCGTGGTCTTCTCTTTCTTCGAATAGCCTTCTTTATCCATGAAGTTATTCAAAGTACGAGTCAACGCACCACGGAAGCCTGCCAAGTGCGTTCCACCGTCGCGTTGTGGAATGTTATTCGTAAAGCAATAGATGCTCTCTTGATAACTATCACTCCACTGCATAGCCACTTCTACTGCGATGCCATCTTCTCGTTCGAAATTAAAGTGGAACGCTTTCGGGTGAATCGGCGTCTTATTGCGGTTTAAGTGTTGAACAAAGGCTTGGATACCGCCTTCATACATGAAGTGATCTTCTTTTCCATTTTCACGCTTATCAATTAAACGAATCGACACGCCTGAATTCAGAAACGATAGCTCACGCAGTCGCTTGGCCAAAATATCATATTGGAAAACAACATTAGTAAACGTCTCTTCGCTCGGCCAGAAGCGAATAATTGTGCCTTGCTTGCTCGTTTCACTAACAACAGCAAGCGGCGCTTGGGGCTCACCATGATGATAAGTTTGTTGGTGTGTTTTACCTTGGCGATGAACAGTAAGTTCAACTTTTTCAGACAGGGCGTTAACAACTGACACCCCAACGCCGTGCAAACCACCAGACACTTTATATGAGTTATCATCAAACTTACCACCAGCGTGCAGAACGGTCATGATAACCTCTGCTGCAGACACGCCCTCTTCTGGGTGAATTTCAGTTGGGATACCACGTCCATCATCACTGACAGAAACCGAGTTATCCTCATGAATCGTTACCACGATATCTTCACAATGGCCAGCAAGAGCTTCGTCAATTGAGTTATCAACGACCTCAAAAACCATATGGTGTAAGCCTGTACCATCATCGGTATCACCGATATACATCCCTGGGCGCTTACGTACCGCATCAAGGCCTTTTAGTACCTTGATACTTGATGAATCATAATTGTTGGACATTGAGTTACTCTCGCTATATTTATCCTGCGGTTATTTTACCGTTTTCCACATAAAACATCTTGCCATTTTCGTTGTTCATCTCCGCAATTTGCGCTGGGTTTATTGCACTAATAAACACCTGAGCATCAGTTTGCGACAGACAACGAGCCAACAAGCCGCGCTTCTCACTGTCGAGCTCGGACGCGAAGTCATCGATCAGGTATAAACACTGTTTTCCGGTCTGCTCAGTAAGATGAATCCCCTGAGCTAAACGCAGTGCACATACCATGAGTTTTAACTGCCCGCGCGACAGCACGTCTTCTACCGGTATTGTACCTATCTTAAGCCGCAAGTCTGCTTTATGAGCACCACTGACGGTATAACCTAACTGGCTGTCTCGCTCAAAATTATCAGCAAGAAGCTGTCGATAGTCACTAGCTTTATCCCAACCCCGGTAATAGCTGAGACGAATATCAAACTCTGGTAAGAAGTCCTGGCAAATCTGTAACGCCTTGACTGATATAGCGCTGACATAAGCCTGTCGCCACACATCAATTTGCTCACATAACATTGCTAGTTCGTTGTCCCAATAAGCGACATCACGATAACTGCGTGCACGCTTTAATTGGGCATTGCGTTGCCGCGTTAGTCGCTTTAAACGACTCCACGCGGTATAAAATTCGGGATGAAGATGAAAAACGCCCCAATCAATGAATGCGCGACGAAATTTAGGGCCACCAGTCAATAACTCAAACCCTTCTGGGGTAATCAGTTGCATCGGTAGCACTTGGGCCAATTGCGCCAACTTCTGATTAGCTTGGCCGGCTATTTTTACGTCCGTCTCGCCATCGCGAGATTTACTGATCCCAACCGGAAGCACGGTAGTGTCCGCTGCGGCTATACGACCATGCACAAACAAGGCGGGTTGCTCGTAACGAATAACCCGCTTAGTTAAATGGCTACGGAACGAACGGCCATGTCCTAGAAAGTGCACCGCTTCAAGCAGACTGGTTTTACCGCTTCCATTGGTGCCAATTAAATAATTAAAACTACGACTGAGCGTTAAGTCGCAATCAGCAAGATTACGAAAATCTTTAATGATTAAACGTTCTAGAAACATGTCAGACCAATTATAGCCTGATCGGCATCACTACGTAGCTAGCGTCGTCATTAGCAACGTCTTCTACGAGCGCACTGGCGTTCGCGTCTGTCATTAATATCTTCACTTGATCACACTTCAATGTGTTTAATACATCTAGCACGTAACTCACATTAAAGCCGATTTCAATGATGTCACCTTGATAGTCGACATCGAGGAATTCTTCCGCTTCTTCTTGCTCAGGGTTATTGGCAGAAATTCGCATCTGCCCCTGCTCTAAATTAACTCGCACACCACGGAACTTCTCGTTCGACAAAATGGCCGCACGAGAGAAAGCTTGTTTTAGTTCGTCACAATCGGCAATCAAGGTCTTGTTACTACTTTGTGGCATCACACGACGATAATCAGGAAAGCGGCCATCAACCAACTTTGAGGTAAACACAAAGCCATTGACCGTTGTACGAATGTTAGCACCGCCAATCTGTAACAAGACACGCTCTTCAGACGCTTCTAATAAGCGCACCAATTCTTGCACCCCTTTACGTGGCACTATCACTTGTTTTGCACTCATCGCTTGCTCAAGTGTCGCCTGACAGACCGCCATACGGTGTCCATCGGTTGCCACTGTGCGCACCACATTACCATCGGTCTCAAACAACATGCCGTTAAGATAATAGCGGACATCCTGATTCGCCATTGAGAACTGTGTGCTCTCAATTAAGTGGCGTAATGACGCTTGAGACAACGAAAATTCGACGTCACTTTGCCAATCTTCGATATTCGGAAAGTCGCCCGCGGGGAGCGTCGCCAAAGAGTAACGACTACGACCGGAACGAATGATCAATCGCTCTCCTTCGAGCGTCAACGTAATGTTGGCAGTGTCTGGTAACCCCCGAATAATATCGAGAAATTTCCGTGATGGGACGGTGGTAGCACCTGCGATAAACTCACTTTCTAGCTGCACCTGCCCAATAAGCTCCACTTCCATATCAGTGCCAGTCAAAGACAACAACCCCTGTGGGCTGACCTCAACAAGTACATTACCAAGAATGGGTAAGGCCGGACGCCCCCCTAATGCACCAGACACTTGCTGTAAGGGTTTTAATAATCGCGAGCGCTCAATGGATAATTTCATATTATGATGACAAGGTCCGAATCAAGTTAGAATAATCTTCTTTAATATCATGGCTTTCTTCCCGTAGCTGTTCGATTTTACGACAGGCATGCAATACTGTTGTATGGTCTCTTCCGCCAAACGCATCGCCAATTTCTGGCAAACTATGGTTAGTGAGCTCTTTCGCCAGCGCCATCGCCAATTGACGTGGACGCGCCACCGAACGAGAACGGCGTTTTGACAGCAAATCAGCCAACTTAATTTTATAGTACTCAGCCACGGTTTTCTGAATATTATCAATCGTGACAAGCTTTTCTTGCAGCGCCAACAAATCACGTAACGCTTCACGGACAAAATCAATGGTAATCGCTCGCCCGGTAAAGTTGGCGTTGGCGATCACACGGTTCAGCGCCCCTTCCAACTCACGCACATTCGATCGTAAGCGCTTAGCAATAAAGAACGCCACTTCATCGGCTAAACGGATATTATGATCTTCCGCCTTCTTCATCAAAATAGCGACACGTGTTTCTAACTCTGGCGGCTCAATCGCCACGGTAAGTCCCCAGCCAAATCGGGATTTCAGACGATCCTCTACCCCATTAATCTCTTTCGGGTAACGATCCGAAGTTAAAATGATCTGCTGATTACCTTCCAGCAATGCATTAAAAGTATGGAAAAACTCTTCCTGTGAACGCTCTTTATTTGCAAAAAATTGAATATCATCGATCAACAACGCATCAACACTGCGGTAATAACGCTTAAATTCTTCAATTTGGTTATTTTGCAATGCCTTAACCATATCTTGCACAAAACGCTCAGAGTGCATATAAATAACTCGAGCATTCTGCTTACGCGCCATAATGGCGTTACCAACAGCATGCAATAAGTGCGTTTTACCTAAGCCTGTACCGCCGTATAAAAATAGCGGGTTATAAGCGGCACCTGGATTATCAGCCACTTGACGTGCTGCGGCCAATCCAAGCTGGTTTGATTTACCCTCAACAAAGTTATTAAACTGGTGCTTAGGGTTAACATTTGAACGGTAGTTGGCCGCTGGCTGCACCGGTGAAGGCGCAGGCTCCCATGGCTTACGAACAGGCTCATTCTGCACCGTAGCAGGTTGTGCAGAGGGGCTTGTAGCAGGCTTTGGCGCAGGAGCGACAGGTCGGCTCCCCACCTCAAATCGCAGCATCGGAACATTGTTACCGCAAAATTCATGCAGCAAACGGTTAATATTATTTAAGTACTTATCTCTTACCCAATCGAGTACAAATCGATTCGGTGCAAACAGGGTTAGCGTATTTTCGTTGAGCTCAGCCTGTAACGGGCGAACCCACATACTGAATTCGGTCGCTGGTAGCTCTTCCTGTAAGCGTTCCAGACACTGGTTCCACAGCGAAGATGACACGTCTCACTCCACAATATTGATTCTGCTACTAAGGGGGATCGATTTTACCTGTGCCGCTGCCGGATCGCCAGCACAAGATCATGTTAACGGTGAATAAGATCGAAGTTATTCACAACGATCCCACAAACAAGCCGCAGATCAACACAGGAATTCAGCCAGTTAATCCCATAACCATCCACATTTCCACAGCTTATAAAGGTGTCAATGCAACACGCATTTAGTTATTAGCCATAACCGAATAGTATTTATTATCAAACCGCTCAACAGCGTAAACTCGCTCTACAACATTATCCTCTTATAACCAAGGAGATTGTAAAATGAACAACTGGGTTACACGCATAATTGCAGTCGTCGTATTTAGTCTTACTGCTAGCGCGAGTTTTGCGGCGACAGATGTAAAAGTCGGCATGTCTGGACGCTACTTTCCGTTCACGTTTGTGAAGCAAGGCGTATTACAAGGATTTGAAGTCGACCTTTGGAACGAAATTGCCGACCGCAATGATTATAAGGTGGAATTTGTTACCGCTAATTTTTCCGGTCTATTTGGCCTGTTAGAAACGCAACGGATTGATACCATTTCAAATCAGATAACAATGACGGCAGAACGCCAAGCCAAATACTTGTTTTCTGAACCGTATGTGATTGATGGTGCACAAATCACCGTGCGTAAAGGAAATGATGCGATTCAAACACTTGATGACCTTAAAGGTAAAACCGTCGCGGTAAACTTAGGCTCAAACTTTGAACACATCTTACGCCAACAGCCTTTTGCGGCTGACATAGATATCAAAACCTACGACACTGGTATTGAGCATGATGTGGCACTAGGCCGTGCCGATGCGTTTGTCATGGATCGCCTTTCTGCCCTGCAACTGATTCAAGAATCAGGCTTACCGTTACAGTTGGCAGGTGAACCATTCGAGACCATCCACAATGCTTGGCCATTTGCTAACAATGCTCGTGGACAGCAATTGCAACAAGAAGTGAACACCACACTACAAGCGATGCGTGAAGATGGCACACTGAGCAAAATCGCCACCAAGTGGTTTGGCGCCGATATCACCCAATAATCCTTACCATCCATCCCCGCCATGCCACTAGGCTGGCGGGTTCTTCGTTTAATCCTATGCTGTACAGTAAGTAATGACTTACTAATGATGAGTTATCTAACCATGGCTTTTGATTTTCACTACATGCTATCGCTGCTTCCCGTGCTACTTCGTTACCTATCAACAACGATGGAAATGGCATTATGGGGCTTGGTCTTCTCTCTTATTTTGGCATTAACGTTAGCCGTCATCCGTGTATATCGGCTCTGGGGATTGAATGCCTTAACTCAGCTCTATATCAGCTTCTTTCGTGGCACACCGTTACTCGTCCAGCTCTTCTTACTTTATTACGGCTTACCGCAGATCATGCCTATTTTTATCGGTATGAATGCATTCACTGCTGCTGTCATCGGCCTCACCTTACATTTTGCGGCGTATATGGCTGAGTCTATTCGTGCTGCGATTATCGGCATCGACTCAAGTCAACGCGAAGCGGCACTCTCTATCGGAATGACAGAGAACCAAGCCATGCGCCGCGTCATTCTACCGCAGGCAGCACGTGTTGCCCTGCCTTCATTAATGAACTATTTCATTGATATGATTAAATCAACGTCTCTCGCCTTTACGCTAGGTGTGGCTGAAATTATGGCCACGGCGCAAATGGAAGCCTCCTCGAGTTTTAAGTTTTTTGAAGCATTTTTAGCCGTCGCCCTTATCTACTGGGGCATGGTCGTCGTCCTAACACGACTACAACTTTGGGCTGAGCAACATATGAATAAGGCGTACCAACGATGATTAAATTGACACAATTAACTAAACGGTTTGGCGACCAAACCATTTTCTCCAACATTGATTTAGCGATTGAGCAGGGGGAAATTGTTGTCATTATTGGTCCATCTGGTACTGGAAAATCGACCCTCTTGCGTAGTATTAATCAACTAGAGCAAGCGGATGGCGGCATCATAGAGCTAGATAACCTCCAAGTTGATACCATTCGTGCCAGCAACAAAGAGAAACTCGCATTACGCCGAAAAACGGCTTTTGTGTTTCAAAATTATGCCCTTTTTGCTCACAAAACGGCGGCTGAGAATATTGCCGAGGGCTTGATCACCGTACATGGCTGGCAAAAATCGGCTGCGATGCAAAAAGCACACACAATCTTGAGTGATATTGGCTTGGCAGACAAAGCAGACAGTTACCCGGCAGCATTGTCAGGTGGGCAACAACAACGTGTCGGGATTGGACGCGCGATGGCTCTGCAACCTGAATTGCTCTTATTTGATGAACCGACCTCAGCGCTCGATCCTGAGTGGGTAGGCGAGGTGCTACAACTGATGAAAAAATTAGCCACAGCCCATCAAACCATGCTGGTGGTCACACATGAGATGCAATTTGCACGAGAAGTGGCTGATCGTGTTATTTTTATGTCTGATGGGGGAA
This sequence comes from Thaumasiovibrio clandestinus, assembly GCF_047250365.1. Classification (NCBI taxonomy): domain Bacteria; kingdom Pseudomonadati; phylum Pseudomonadota; class Gammaproteobacteria; order Vibrionales; family Vibrionaceae; genus Thaumasiovibrio; species Thaumasiovibrio clandestinus. The sequence goes on along the minus strand of NZ_JBLBVL010000020.1, from coordinate 47,412 downwards.
TCGTCGAACAGGGCAAACCTGAACAACTGTTCAAAAGTCCGCAAGATCCTCGTTTACAACGCTTTTTACGCCAAGTAGGGATCCAATAAGATCATCAGAATGATCTTGCACTTCTCTTTCGGCTACGTATAATTCGCCACCCAGTGTAAGGAATACGCATCAATCATTGACTCTTGTGTGACCAATGATTACAATTCCGCCTCTTTTGATATGCGGTTTGTGTGCAAATTGTCACTACACTGGGTATCAAAACTTAAAAACTGATCAGTAAATTTTTTAAGGTACAACCATGAAACGCACTTTCCAACCTTCTGTTCTTAAGCGCAAGCGCTCTCACGGCTTCCGTGCACGCATGGCGACAAAGAACGGTCGTAAATTGATTAACGCACGTCGTGCTAAAGGTCGTAAGCGTCTAGCTTGCTAATAATCCCAGAGATTATTTGTGAGTAACTTCGCTTTCCTTCGGGAGTTACGTCTGTTAACTCCCGAACATTACCAACATGTCTTCCAGCAAGCTCATCGTGCTGGCTCTCCCCACTTAACTATTCTGGCTCGAAAAAACACTCTTGGACATCCTCGTCTTGGACTTGCCGTGCCAAAAAAACAGATAAAAACTGCTGTTGACCGTAATCGTTTCAAGCGTGTTGTGCGTGAGAGCTTTCGTTTGCGTCAAAATCAATTACCAGCCAAAGATTTTATCGTAATAGCTAAGAAAAGTGCCAATGAGCTTAGTAACGAAGAATTAAATGCAGTGTTGGACAAATTATGGCATCGCCTGTCTCGCCCTTCGCGTGGCTAATCCTCGGGTTAGTTCGCTTCTATCAGCTTGCAATTAGTCCGCTGCTCGGACCACGCTGCCGCTTTACCCCAACTTGCTCTGAATATGCTATTGAAGCAATTAAATTGCACGGAGGGTTAAAAGGGAGTTGGTTCGCAGCCAAACGTCTATTAAGATGTCATCCTTTAAACAACGGGGGTTTTGACCCCGTTCCGCCAATAAAGCCAAAAAACAGAGATCAATAACGATGGATTCCCAACGCAATATTCTGTTGATTGCCCTACTTTTTGTCTCTTTCTTGCTGTATCAGCAATGGAATGTAGACAGCAACCCTCAGCCACAGGGTGTAGCGCAAACACAAATTAGTGGTGATGTGCCAACTCAGGGTGATGATGCAAGTTTAGCCAATGATGGCGAGACCTCTAATCAACTTATCACCATAACCACCAATGCACTGCAGCTCACTATCGATACGCTTGGTGGTGATATCATCGCCGCTGACTTATTAAAGTACGATGCCGAACTTGAGTCAGATGATCCATTCGTATTACTACAAAATTCACCTTCACATTCATTCGTGGCACAAAGTGGTTTGATCGGTAGTCATGGTGTGGATACCAATACTGGTCGAGCGCAGTATTCTGTCACTCAAGACGCCTTCACCTTAACAGATGGTGATAATGAGCTACGTGTGCCGATGTCACTGACCCAAAATGGCATCACTTACACCAAAACATTCATTGTTCAGCGCGACAGTTACGCCGTTGACGTCGAATACACCATCGATAACCAATCAATGGATATTGCCAACGTACAAATGTACGCACAGTTACGCCAAGACATGGAAAACCCAGACGGCAAAAGCCGTGGCATGGGCATGTCAGCCTACCGTGGCGCTGCTTACTCAAGCGATGATACGAAATATAAGAAATACAGCTTTGACGATATGGCGAAGCGTAATTTGAATATGACCATCACTGAAGGCTGGGCTGCCATGCTACAACATTACTTCACTGTCGCTTGGATTCCTCGCAGTGAAGACAGCTCAAACTTATTTACACGTGTTGCCAATGGCCAAGGCTATGTTGGTCTTCGTATGCCAGCAATCAGCATTTCTCCTGATTCTACTGCCACAATGACAGCCACCCTATGGGCCGGCCCTAAATTGCAAAAAGAGATGCAAGCTGTCGCTAAGAACTTAGATCTTACCGTTGATTATGGTTGGTTATGGTTCCTAGCAAGTCCGATTCATAAGCTGTTGTCGTTCATTCAAAGCATCGTGGTGAACTGGGGTCTCGCGATCATTGTTCTAACCTGTATGATTCGTGGTGCGATGTACCCGCTAACGAAAGCGCAGTACACCTCAATGGCTAAAATGCGTATGCTGCAGCCTAAGCTGCAAGAGATGCGTGAGCGCTTTGGCGATGACCGTCAGCGCATGAGCCAAGCGATGATGGAGTTGTACAAAGAAGAGAAAGTAAACCCACTCGGTGGCTGTTTACCTATCTTACTGCAGATGCCTATCTTCATCTCGTTCTACTGGGCGTTGATGGAATCAGTGCAGCTACGTCACTCTGAGTTCTTCTTGTGGATTAACGATCTATCTGCACAAGACCCGTATTACATTTTGCCGCTTCTAATGGGTGGCTCTATGTTTATGATTCAGAAGATGAGCCCAACGACCGTTACGGATCCAATGCAGCAGAAAATCATGACCTTTATGCCGGTTATGTTCACCTTCTTCTTCCTATGGTTCCCATCAGGTCTTGTTCTTTACTGGCTAACCTCGAACATTGTCACCTTGATTCAGCAAACGCTAATCTACCGTGCTCTGGAAAAGAAAGGCCTGCATAGCAGCAAGTAATCAGCGCAAGCAACACTGACAAATAAAAGGCGGCGATAGCCGCCTTTTTTATTTGTTGTACAATATAAGTCATTTGATCCCTTATAAGTTGAAACCGGATATACATCATGAGCCAAGCTATTGATACTATCGTTGCTCAAGCAACACCTCCCGGCCGTGGTGGCGTCGGCATTATTCGCGTCTCAGGTCCGCTAGCCAACCAAGTCGCCCTATCTGTGGCTGGCCGAGCACTACGCCCTCGCTATGCTGAATATCTGCCTTTTAAAGCAGAAGATGGCAGCACCCTCGATCAAGGCATCGCACTGTATTTTAAGGGGCCACACTCATTTACCGGTGAAGATGTTCTCGAATTACAAGGCCATGGTGGACCCGTGGTTATGGATATGCTCATCAAGCGTATCTTAATGATTGACGGTGTGAGAACCGCTAAACCGGGCGAGTTCTCTGAACGCGCATTTATGAACGATAAGCTCGACCTAGCCCAAGCAGAAGCGATTGCTGACCTTATTGATGCCAGCAGCGAAGAAGCGGCTAAATCGGCGTTGAAATCATTGCAAGGCGCCTTTTCTGACAAAATCCACACCTTAGTTGAACAACTGACTCACTTGCGAATCTATGTCGAAGCGGCTATCGACTTTCCAGAAGAAGAGATTGATTTTCTCTCTGATGGCAAAGTGAGTGGTGACTTACATACCATCATTGAGCAACTCCAAGCGGTTCGTCGGGAAGCCAACCAAGGTGCCTTGATGCGTGAAGGAATGAAAGTCGTCATCGCCGGACGCCCTAATGCTGGTAAATCGAGCCTATTAAATGCCCTTTCAGGCAAAGACAGCGCCATTGTCACTGACATTGCTGGCACCACCCGTGATGTTCTGCGTGAACATATTCATATTGATGGCATGCCACTGCATATTATTGATACAGCGGGCTTACGCGAAGCGTCCGATGAAGTTGAACGTATTGGAATAGAGCGAGCATGGGAAGAGATAGTTCAGGCCGATCGTGTCCTGTTTATGCTCGATGGCACCACGACAGAAGCGACCGACCCAAAACTCATTTGGCCTGAATTTGTCGATCGCCTGCCAGAAGGCCTCGGTATCACTGTCATCCGCAACAAAGCAGAACTAACCGGTGAAGAGATCGGCATCTGCCACGCCAGTCACCCGACACTGATTCGTCTTTCTGCTCGCACAGGTGACGGGGTTGATAGCCTAAAACAGCACCTAAAAGAGTGCATGGGCTTTACTGGTACCACAGAGGGGGGCTTTATGGCACGTCGCCGTCATCTAGAAGCACTGGAACAAGCAGCTGTGCATCTCGACATTGGTCAACAACAACTCGAAGGCTATATGGCAGGAGAAATTCTTGCTGAAGAATTGCGCATAGCACAACAACACCTTAGTGAAATCACTGGTGAATTTAGCTCAGATGATCTTCTCGGTAGGATCTTTACGTCTTTTTGTATCGGCAAATAAATCGGCGCATGACCAATATTAGCCCTCAGCACTGTCTGGGGGCTTTTTTTTATCCCTCCACCCTTACCTCTATAAATGCTCTTTGATGCGCGTACAATAAGAGCCAGACTCATAGAAAGGACTATCTCGATGCATCTACATCTCATTACAGGCAGCACACTTGGTGCTGCGGAATACGTTGCTGATCACATCAATGATCTTTTAGAACAACACAATATCAGCGCAACCATCCACAATCAGCCAGATCTTTCTCAACTCGATCCAAATGCCCCATGGCTGCTAATTTGTTCAACTCACGGCGCTGGTGAATTACCTGACAATATCCAACCATTTTATTCACAACTACAACAACGCACCGATTTACGTCCCCTCCGCTATGGTGTTATCGGCTTAGGTGACTCCAATTACGACACCTTTTGTGCCGCTGCCTATCAGTTAGATGAGGTCCTTATTCAAGGCAAAGCTGCACGAATACTCCCCCAACTCAACATTGATGTTAGCCAACATCCAGTGCCTGAGGAGCAGGTTGAACCATGGTTATCCACTTTTCTATCTGCGCTTTGTGAATAACTAATACATGTAAAGTGTAAACATATCTATCCAAATGCCGTTTTTCATCTGTGGATAAGTATAGTTAAAACCAGTGATCAACCTATAGTTATCCATTGAATAGGTTTAGGTGTATTCTTGGCCTGTGCATAAGTAGCCATTTTGATCCCAGTTTATACGGAGTTAGATCCATACGTTCGCACAGGAAACGATCCTCCATAACAGCATGATCATGTTGATCATTTAACACTTATCCACACGATCGGGCGATCCTAATAAAAGATCTAATAGAAGATCTATCTAAAAGATCTTATATATATTTAAGTAGCCATGGATCAAAACTAATGATCCTTGAACGTTTCTCAAATGTGCAGAAAAGGGCTAAAATACGCCTCTTTGCAATCATCCATCTTTGGTCAGAGTTAAACCTAAGGTCATTCCATGTTTTATCAAGATTCATTTGATGTCATTGTTGTCGGCGGAGGCCATGCTGGCACAGAAGCTGCGTTGGCAGCTGCACGTATGGGTCAACAGACACTGTTGTTAACCCACAATATTGATACCTTAGGGCAAATGTCCTGTAATCCAGCCATTGGTGGCATTGGCAAAGGGCATCTCGTCAAAGAGGTCGATGCACTGGGCGGTCTAATGGCGAAAGCCATCGACAAGGGTGGCATTCAATTCCGAACCTTGAATGCATCAAAAGGGCCAGCCGTTCGAGCAACTCGCGCTCAGGCTGACCGTTTATTGTACAAAGCCGCAGTACGTGAAACGTTAGAAAATCAACCGAACTTGACGTTATTCCAACAGTCCGTGGATGATTTGATCGTCGAGCAGGATCGCGTGACTGGTGTGGTAACGGAGATGGGTCTCAAGTTCCGAGGCAAAACCGTAGTTCTGACTGTGGGGACGTTCTTAGGTGGACGTATTCACATTGGGTTGGAAAACTATCATGGTGGCCGTGCCGGCGATCCTCCGTCCATTGCACTTGCTCAGCGTTTACGTGAATTGCCGTTGCGTGTTGAACGTCTTAAAACCGGCACACCACCTCGGATTGATGCACGTACCGTAGACTTTAGTCAGCTAGAAGTTCAGCATGGCGATAATCCAACACCGGTCTTTTCGTTCATGGGATCGCGACAGGATCATCCTCGCCAGATCCCGTGTTTTATTACTCATACCAATGAGCGTACCCATGATGTGATCCGCAATAACTTGGATCGCAGCCCGATGTACGCTGGTGTGATTGAAGGGATTGGACCACGCTACTGTCCATCGATCGAAGACAAAGTGATGCGCTTCGCCGATAAGAGCAGCCACCAGATATTCATCGAACCTGAAGGGTTAACCACCCATGAACTCTATCCAAATGGCATCTCAACCAGCTTGCCATTTGATGTACAGATGAAAATCGTGCAGTCAATGCAAGGTTTTGAAAATGCAAAAATTATTCGTCCTGGTTATGCGATAGAGTATGATTTTTTTGATCCACGAGATTTAAAATCCACCTTCGAGAACAAATTTATAGCTGGTTTGTTCTTTGCTGGACAAATCAACGGGACAACCGGTTACGAAGAGGCCGCAGCTCAAGGACTAATGGCGGGCATGAATGCTGCGTTGCAAGCACAGGGCAAAGAAGGTTGGTGTCCACGTCGTGATCAAGCTTACATGGGTGTGCTAATCGATGATCTTTCCACGATGGGGACCAAAGAACCTTATCGCATGTTTACATCACGTGCGGAGTATCGTTTGTTACTGCGTGAAGACAATGCAGATCTACGCCTAACAGAAAAAGGCCGCGAGCTTGGTTTAATCGACGATGAGCGCTGGGCGCGTTTCAATCAGAAAGTCGACAATATTGAACAAGAGCGTCAGCGACTTCGTGGCCTTTGGGTGACACCTAGCAGTGATGACGTGGCCAGTGTGAATGCCATTGTGAAAAGCCCATTAGTGCGTGAAGCAAACGGTGAAGATTTATTGCGTCGCCCAGAAGTTAACTATGAACAGTTAACTGCCCTGCCACAATTTGCGCCGGCGATAGATGATGTTCAGGCACGAGAACAAGTTGAAATTCAAGTGAAATACCAAGGGTATATTGATCGTCAACGTGATGAAGTGGAAAAATCACTTCGTCATGAAAGTACAAAATTACCGTTGGACATCAACTACAGCGATGTGAAAGGTCTCTCTAATGAAGTGATCGTGAAGCTCAATGATGCAAAACCAGAAACGATTGGCATTGCCTCTCGGATTTCAGGTATTACGCCAGCGGCAATTTCGTTGCTACTGGTTTATCTCAAAAAACAAGGCATGTTGAAGAAAGGCGCATAGCAGTGAAACAACGACTAAGAGAATTAATCGATCAGACGGATTTGGTCGTTTCAGAGCAACAATTAGATCAATTAGTGGGCTATGTTGCTCTGCTAAATAAATGGAACAAAGCATACAACCTGACGTCGGTACGCGATCCTCGTGATATGCTCGTTAAACATATTATGGATAGCATCGTAGTTAGCCCAATGCTGGACATGGAGCGATACATCGATGTTGGCACAGGACCTGGGCTACCTGGGATTCCGCTCGCTATTATGTGCCCAGAAAAGTCATTTGTCTTGCTTGATAGTTTAGGTAAGCGTATAAGATTTATTCGACAGGTCACGCATGAATTGGGCATAAAAAACGTCACGCCAGTCCAGAGCCGAGTGGAAGAGTACGATCCTAAAGACGGTTTTGACGGGGTGCTAAGCCGCGCCTTTGCGTCCATTTCTGATATGGTCAATTGGTGTCACCACTTGCCGGCGGCAAAGCATGGACGTTTTTTGGCACTTAAAGGCTTACTTAACCAAAATGAGCTGGATGAGTTACCGGAATGGTGTCATGTCGATGCTGTGCACGTGCTAGATGTACCTGAACTGGAAGGTGAACGTCATCTGGTAGTTCTGAAAAAGTAACAGTGAGGTCTTGTTGTGGCAAAAATAATTGCAATTGCGAATCAAAAAGGTGGGGTAGGAAAAACCACCACCACCATTAATCTGGCTGCATCCTTGGCTGCCACTAAACGTCGGGTGTTGGTGATAGATCTTGATCCGCAAGGTAATGCCACAATGGCCAGTGGTATCGATAAATATCAAGTAGAAGCATCAGCTTATGATCTTTTGGTTGAAGAAACGCCGGTTGAGCAAGTGGTGATTGATGCGACGGAATGTGGCTATCATTTAATCGCTGCCAATGGCGATGTAACCGCAGCAGAAATCAAATTGATGGAGGTCTTCGCGCGCGAAGTTCGCTTACGCAATGCGCTGGCTCCTATCCGTGATAACTATGATTTCATCTTTATCGATTGTCCGCCAGCCTTAAACCTCCTTACAATCAACGCTATGACCGCTGCCGATTCAGTATTGGTACCAATGCAATGTGAGTACTTTGCATTGGAAGGGTTAACAGCGTTGATGGATACAATTAGTAAGTTGACTGCGGTGGTTAATGCCGACTTAGAGATCGAAGGTCTGCTGCGTACAATGTACGACCCACGAAATCGCTTAGCTAATGAGGTATCAGATCAGTTGAAAAAACACTTTGGTGACAAGGTGTTCCGCACTGTGATACCACGAAATGTTCGGTTAGCTGAAGCGCCGAGTCATGGTCAACCTGCAATGTATTACGATAAATACAGCAGTGGCGCGAAAGCATACCTAGCATTAGCTGGAGAAATGCTTCGTCGTCAAGAAGTTAACCCACCTGTACACGCTTAAGGTCTATAAATGAGTAAAGTTAACCGCGGACTGGGACGTGGTCTTGATGCGTTACTTGCGACAAGTGCGCAAGCGCAAGCCAAACAACAACCAGCAGCATCGACACAGCATGTAGAGCCAAAAAGCGAATTGCAAAAGCTCAATATTGCTTTATTGCAACCTGGGCAGTACCAGCCTCGTAAGGATATGTCTGAAGAGGCGTTAGCTGAACTAGCAGATTCCATTCGTGCACAAGGGATCATTCAACCGATCGTGGTACGAAGTGTTGCCCAAGGCCGCTATGAAATTATTGCTGGTGAGCGACGTTGGCGCGCATCAAAGCTGGCTGGTTTACAGCAAGTTCCATGTCTGGTTAAAGAGGTTCATGACCGTGCGGCTGTTGCGATGGCTTTAATCGAGAATATTCAGCGTGAAGATTTGAATGCGATCGAAGAAGCACAAGCGCTAGAGCGCTTACAGCAAGAGTTTAGCTTGACCCATCAACAGGTCGCCGAAGCGTTAGGAAAATCGAGAACAGCGGTCAGTAATCTGTTGCGTCTTAATCAATTAGATGAAGGCGTAAAACAGTTTGTTATTAAAAAACAATTGGACATGGGGCACGCCCGTGCATTACTGACGTTGGATCTTTCACAGCAGGCTGAGATAGCCCAGCAGATAGTTAGTCGTTCACTGACTGTAAGAGAAACCGAGAAGTTGGTCCGTAAGCTGCTAGAGCCACCAAAGCCAGTAGCAGAGAAAGTGATTGATCAGCAAGCTGAGCAATGGCAGGACTCGCTAAGTGAACAACTGGGTACACCTGTTGTGATAAACCGTCAAAAAAGCGGTCGTGGCAAAATTGTTATCAATTTTGATGAAAATGAAAAACTACAGCAAATTCTCGCAATACTAAACAAAACAGTGTGATCTGACTCGCATTTAGCTTTAGGTTGTTGTTTGCGCGGCATGATAAAGTTACTGTCTTGTAAAATCATTGCCACTTTTTTGCTATCAAATCATTGCATTCACCCCTGTTCGTCGTATAATTTTGATGTTTTCCCCACATATTGTTTATGTGCTGTGGAATGGAATCGAGGAACAGAATACATGGAATCGACGCTGGTACAGCCAGGACGCCGCATGGCGAAACGGTTACTGCTTTTGCAATCTGGCGTCGTACTCGCAACGGCATTGTTAGCAGCCTTGGCTGTTAATGTTGACTGGGGAACTTCTGCATTGATTGGTGGCGGTATCTGTATCATCGCCAACGCTGCGTTTGCAGCATGCGCATTTCTCTATGGTGGAGCTCGAAAAGCCAAGCTTGTTATGCTGTCATTTTTTGGCGGTGAAGTGCTTAAGATTCTACTAACTGTCCTCTTATTTGCCCTTGCTTACCTGTATGTTGGGGTGGAAATCCTTCCCCTCATTCTGACCTATCTACTGGCGCTTGGTGTCAATCTCCTTGCTCCGGTTTTATTTATTAACAATAACAAATAGGAAGCGTTATGGCTGCGTCAGGTGAAGCGCTCACACCGTCCGGTTATATCGATCACCATTTAACCAACTTATCTACGTATAAGTTGGGTCTATCTGGTGATGGATTCTGGAATATTCACATTGATAGCCTGGTCTTTTCAGTGCTGACCGGCATGCTGTTCTTATGGTTGTTCCGTCAAGTCGCGAAAAAGGCGACCTCCGGGGTACCCAGTAAGTTGCAGTGTTTTGTCGAAATATTGGTGGAATTCGTTGATACCAATGTTAAAGACACGTTCCATGGTCGTAATCCACTGATTGCTCCGCTGGCCTTAACCATTTTCTGTTGGATATTTTTGATGAATGCGATGGATTTAATTCCCATCGACTTCCTCCCTTATCCTGCTGAGCATTGGTTGAATATTCCTTATTTGAAAGTCGTTCCTACCGCTGATGTCAACATTACCATGGCGATGTCACTCGGGGTGTTTGCTTTAATGATCTATTACAGCATTAAGATTAAAGGGGTCGGAGGCTTTGCAAAAGAGCTGGCACTACACCCGTTTAATCACCCCGTAATGATTCCGTTTAATTTACTGCTCGAAATCGTCTCTTTGGTGGCGAAACCAATTTCGTTAGGTATGCGTCTGTTTGGCAACATGTTTGCAGGCGAGGTGGTGTTTATTCTTATTGCGGCACTACTGCCGTGGTGGGCTCAATGGTTGGGATCAGTTCCGTGGGCTATTTTCCACATTCTGGTTATTACCATCCAAGCGTTTGTTTTCATGATGCTAACGATTGTTTATCTCTCGCAAGCCCATGAAGACGCAGATCATTAATCGTACATTGGCAACGAAGCCGACAACAATAAACTGGAGATAGTAATGGAAACTTTACTCAGCTTTTCTGCAATTGCCGTAGGTATTATCGTAGGCCTAGCATCATTGGGTACTGCGATTGGTTTCGCCTTGCTAGGCGGTAAATTTTTAGAGGGAGCTGCTCGTCAGCCCGAAATGGCGCCAATGTTACAGGTAAAAATGTTCATCATTGCCGGCCTGCTTGATGCGGTTCCGATGATCGGTATCGTTATTGCCTTGCTATTCACATTCGCAAACCCATTTGTTGGCCAGCTAGGTTAATTGAATAACGGATCCCAGTGTAACCCTTTAAAGGAGATGCCGTTGTGAATATGAATGCAACTCTATTGGGTCAGGCGATCGCGTTCTTTTGCTTCGTGGTGTTCTGCATGAAATATGTGTGGCCGCCAATTATAGAAGCGATTGAAGAGCGTCAGAAGAAAATTGCAGATGGCTTGGCGGCTGCTGACCGTGCTGCAAAAGATCTCGACCTGGCCAAAGCAAATGCTTCTGAGTCACTAAAAGAAGCAAAACTCGTTGCTGCGGATATCATTGAGCAAGCGAATAAACGTAAAGCCATGATCGTTGAAGAGGCCCGCGCGGAGGCAGACGCCGAGCGAGCGCGTATTGTCGCGCAAGGGCATGCTGAGATTGATGCTGATCGTATTCGTGCTCGAGATGAGCTTCGTCAGCAAGTGGCAATGTTGGCCGTGGCTGGTGCCGAGAAAATTCTTGAGCGTTCTGTTGATGCAGAGGCGCACAAAGATCTTCTTGAAAAAGTCACTGCGGAACTTTAATCGGAGGGGCTAACTATGTCGGCAATGACAACCATCGCCCGTCCATATGCTCAGGCAGCGTTTGATCTGGCGGTTGATACCAATACATTGGCTCAGTGGGAGGCAATGCTGAGGTTCCTCGCCGAGGTCACGTGTGACGAACGCATAGCGGCTTTGTTAACTGGCACGATGGCACCAGATAAGTTGGCGGAATTATTGATTGCAGTCTGTGAAGAGCAGATTGATCAATACGGTCAAAATCTGATACGCGTTATGGCTGACAATAAACGTCTGCAAGCATTGCCGGAAGTCTTGGCGATGTTTTTGACACTAAAAGCTAGCCATGAAAAGAGCTTAGAGGCCGAAGTGATATCAGCCGTTGCTCTTAATGAGCAACAGCAGGCGGAGATTAGCGCCAAATTGGAGCAGCGTTTAGCGCATAAAGTGAAGCTGAACTGCACTGTAGATGAGAGCCTGATTGCGGGTGTGATTATCCGCGCAGGCGACATGGTTATTGATAATTCAGCTCGAGGCCGCTTAGCGCGCCTGAGTGACACATTGCAGTCTTAATTGGGGAATTGGAGCATGCAACTTAATTCCACGGAAATAAGCGATCTGATCAGACAACGAATTGAAAAATTTCATGTTGTTAGTGAGGCGCAAAATGAAGGTACCATCATCTCAGTGAGTGACGGTATTATTCGTATCCATGGCCTTGCTGAGATAATGCAAGGGGAAATGATTGAATTGCCAGGTGGTCGTTTTGCATTAGCATTGAACCTGGAACGTGACTCAGTAGGTGCTGTTGTCATGGGGCCTTATACCGATCTGCAAGAAGGCATGAAGGTAAAGGGAACCGGGAAAATACTCGAAGTACCAGTCGGTCCTGCTCTACTAGGTCGTGTGGTTAACACCTTGGGTGAGCCGATTGATGGTAAAGGGCCGATTACGACTGAACACTCGTCACCCGTCGAAGTGATCGCCCCTGGGGTTATCGATCGTAAATCTGTCGATCAACCGGTACAAACCGGTTATAAAGCTGTCGACTCAATGATTCCAATCGGGCGAGGTCAACGTGAGTTGATTATCGGTGACCGCCAGACCGGTAAAACAGCACTGGCCATTGATGCCATTATTAATCAGCGAGACTCCGGCATTTACTCTATTTACGTTGCGATTGGGCAGAAAGCCTCGACCATTGCTAACGTGGTACGTAAGCTGGAAGAGCATGATGCACTGAAAAATACCATTGTTGTTGTGGCATCCGCATCAGAATCTGCGGCACTGCAGTACTTGGCCCCCTACTCTGGTTGTGCCATGGGAGAGTACTTCCGAGATCGTGGTGATGACGCACTGATTGTCTACGATGACCTCTCTAAACAGGCGGTTGCTTATCGGCAAATATCGCTGTTGTTGCGTCGTCCCCCTGGCCGAGAGGCTTTCCCGGGCGATGTCTTTTATCTTCACTCGCGCTTATTAGAGCGTGCAGCACGGGTTAATGCGGACTATGTCGAGCGCTTTACCAACGGTGAAGTTAAAGGCAAAACGGGTTCATTAACCGCACTACCTATTATTGAAACCCAAGCTGGTGACGTGTCGGCGTTTGTACCAACCAATGTTATATCGATTACCGATGGGCAGATCTTTTTGCAGACTGAGCTGTTCAATGCGGGTGTGCGTCCTGCTGTCGACCCAGGCATTTCGGTGTCTCGAGTTGGTGGTGCAGCACAAACTAAGATCATTAAGAAACTCTCCGGTGGTATTCGAACCGCACTGGCCCAGTACCGCGAACTGGCTGCATTTGCGCAGTTTGCGTCCGACCTTGATGAAGCCACCAAGAAGCAGCTTGACCATGGTCAGAAAGTGACCGAGTTGATGAAGCAGAAGCAGTACGCACCAATGACCGTGTTTGAACAAGCGATGGTCATTTTTGCGGCCGAAAAAGGTTATCTCAGTGATGTTGAAATAACCGTTTTAGGCAGCTTTGAGTCAGCATTACTTTCTTATGCCAAGACACATCATGCGGCGTTAGTCAGCACGATCAATGAAACGGGGAGTTACAACGATGATATTGAAGCTGAGCTTCATAAAGTCGTTGAGGACTTTAAAAAGACCCAGACTTGGTAAACGTGGGTGGCTGTGAGCCACCCTTGTAACGGAGAGTGAATGATGGCTGGCGCGAAAGAGATTCGTAATAAGATTGGAAGTGTGCAGAACACACAGAAAATCACCAAGGCGATGGAGATGGTCGCGGCATCCAAAATGCGAAAAACCCAGGATGCCATGGCTGCATCACGTCCCTATGCCAGTACTATGCGTAAGGTAATAGGTCACATTGCCATGGGGAACTTGGAATATCGACACCCGTATTTGGAAGATCGTGATGTTAAGCGAGTTGGCTACATTATCGTATCAACTGATCGGGGTTTGTGTGGTGGCTTGAACATTAATTTGTTCAAACAAGCCATTGCTGACATGCAAGAGTGGAAAGATAAAGGGGCTGAACTTGATTTGGCGTTAGTGGGAGCAAAAGCAACCGCGTTTTTCCATAACTATGGTGGCAATGTTGTTGCACAAGCATCGGGCTTGGGGGACTCCCCTTCTTTGGCTGAGTTGATCGGTACAGTTGGGGCGATGTTGGAGCTGTATGACCAAGGCAAATTGGATCGTCTGTATCTGGTATATAACAAATTTGTGAATACCATGACGCAAGAGCCTTTGATTGACCAGTTATTGCCATTGCCAAAGTCTGACGAAGAAGCAATGCGACGTAATCATGCTTGGGATTACGTTTATGAGCCAGAACCACAGGTGTTGCTGGATACTTTATTGATTCGTTATATCGAATCACAGGTATACCAAGGTGTGGTAGAGAATCTCGCTTCAGAGCAAGCGGCTCGCATGGTGGCGATGAAGGCAGCGACAGACAATGCTGGCAGCCTTATCGACGATTTGCAACTGGTATATAACAAAGCCCGACAGACGGCGATTACGCAGGAACTGTCAGAAATAGTTTCTGGGGCCGCAGCGGTTTAGGTATAGATAAACAGAATAGAGGATTAACGATGGCTACAGGTAAGGTCGTACAGATCATCGGTGCGGTAGTCGACGTAGAGTTTCCACAAAGTTCAGTGCCGCAGGTATATGATGCATTGAATGTGAAACGAGATGGAGAGCGTCTGGTGCTGGAAGTTCAGCAACAGCTTGGTGGCGGTATCGTTCGAACGATAGCCATGGGTTCTTCAGATGGTCTGCGTCGTGGTCTAGAAGTAGAAAATTCCGGTCACCCGATTAAAGTGCCAGTGGGTAACGCCACATTGGGCCGTATTATGAATGTATTGGGCGATCCGATAGATGAGCGTGGTGAGATAGGTGAAGATGAACGCTATGAAATTCACCGTTCTGCGCCAAGCTATGAGGAGCAATCTAGCGCGACAGAGTTGTTAGAGACCGGCGTTAAGGTTATTGATCTCATTTGTCCCTTTGCCAAAGGCGGTAAAATCGGTCTGTTTGGGGGGGCGGGTGTGGGTAAAACCGTCAACATGATGGAGTTGATCAATAACATTGCCTTGAAGCACTCCGGATTGTCAGTCTTTGCTGGTGTAGGAGAACGAACCCGTGAAGGGAACGACTTCTATTATGAGATGCAAGAAGCTGGGGTGGTGAATTTAGAGCAACCTGAAGAGTCCAAAGTGGCCATGGTCTATGGTCAGATGAACGAGCCTCCGGGTAACCGTCTTCGCGTTGCGTTAACGGGTCTGACAATGGCAGAACGTTTCCGTGATGAAGGGCGTGATGTCTTGCTGTTTATTGATAACATTTACCGTTATACCCTTGCCGGTACAGAGGTTTCTGCTCTATTGGGTCGAATGCCGTCTGCGGTAGGTTATCAGCCAACATTGGCCGAGGAGATGGGGGTGTTGCAAGAGCGCATCACATCAACCAAGAAAGGTTCGATCACATCGGTTCAAGCGGTATATGTCCCAGCCGATGACTTAACCGATCCCTCGCCAGCAACGACGTTTGCTCACTTGGATGCAACCGTGGTGTTATCACGTCAAATCGCGTCGCTGGGCTTGTATCCCGCGATAGACCCATTGGATTCAACGTCTCGTCAACTTGATCCGTTAGTGGTGGGTCAAGAGCACTATGACATTGCCCGTGGTGTGCAATCGGTGTTGCAGCGTTACAAAGAGCTCAAAGATATCATTGCTATCTTAGGCATGGATGAACTGTCTGAAGAAGACAAGCAGACGGTATCTCGGGCCCGTAAGATTGAGCGTTTCCTTACGCAGCCTTATCATGTCGCAGAAGTCTTTACCGGTGACCCTGGCATCTATGTTCCACTGTCAGATACGCTGCGTAGTTTTAAAGGGTTACTGTCTGGAGAGTATGACGATATTCCAGAGCAAGCCTTTATGTATTGCGGTGCCATTGAAGATGTTATTGAAAAAGCACAGAGCTTTTAATCTGAGGAGGCAATATGGCTGCGATTACGTTTAAGCTTGACGTTGTCAGTGCAGAAAAACAGCTGTTCTCAGGCCTTGTTGAGTCTATTCAGGTGACGGGAAGCGAAGGGGAACTGGGTGTTTTTGCCGGACATACGCCGCTACTTACGTCGGTTGTGCCAGGCATGATTCGTATTGTGAAGCAGCATGGACATGAAGAGATCATTTATCTCTCTGGTGGCATGTTGGAAGTCCAACCCAACGCTGTCACTGTGTTAGCCGACACTGCTATTCGTGGTGAAGAGCTCGATACCGCTAAAGCTGAAGAAGCGAAGCGTCAGGCTGAGGAGCAGATTCAGCATCCACATGGTGACATTGACTTTGCACAAGCAGCCAGTGATCTTGCAAAAGCGATTGCACAGTTGCGAGTGATTGAATTAGTAAAACACTCTAATTGATGGTGTCATGTTGAATAAAAAGGCCTGATTGTTCAGGCCTTTTTTGTATGTTGCACTTGGTGGGTGGATCAAGTGATGATTAAAATGAAGTAATTTGCAGTGTAATGGACAGAAAAAGGCTAATTGCCACTAAAATAACTACCTTACTAGTGACTTTTACTCGGCCTTCTCGCTACTATTCTACCTACAAAATTACACGCCATATTCGTAAAAATATATTGGCTAGGCATAAAAAGGGATTCATTCATGGCTTTTAGCGCAGTGATTCTAGCGGCGGGTAAAGGGACCCGCATGTATTCAAACTTGCCGAAGGTACTCCATACCTTGGCGGGTCGTCCGATGGCGAAACATGTTATCGATACTTGTGTCGATTTGGGTGCCAAAGACATCCACTTGGTTTATGGCCATGGTGGCGAGACAATGCAGGCAATGTTGAAAGATGAGCCTGTAAACTGGGTACTACAAGCGGAGCAGTTGGGTACCGGTCATGCTGTTAACAGCGCAGCTGACGGTTTTCGTGATGATGAGCAGGTCTTAGTGCTGTATGGCGATGTCCCACTCATCAGCCAGCAAACCCTAGATAACCTATTAGAAGCACAACCCACTGACGGTATTGCGCTATTAACGGTGGTGTTGGATAACCCAACGGGCTATGGGCGCATTATTCGACGTAATGGTCCGGTTGTGGCGATTGTTGAGCAAAAAGATGCGACTGAGCAACAACAACTCATTAAAGAAATTAACACTGGCGTTATGGTGGCCAACGGTGGCGATCTGAAGCGTTGGTTAGCTCAGGTGAAAAACGAAAACGCACAAGGTGAATACTATCTAACCGATATTATTGCCATTGCGCATCAAGAGGGACGAGCGGTTGAAGCTGTACATCCTGAGCGCGCGATTGAAGTTGAAGGGGTGAACAACCGTATTCAGCTCGCACGTTTAGAGCGCGCGTATCAGGCGCATCAAGCTGAGCGCCTGCTTGAGCAAGGCGTCATGCTACGCGACCCAGCTCGCTTTGATCTGCGCGGTCAATTGCAGTGCGGCACCGATGTTGAAATTGATGTGAATGTGATCATCGAAGGACAAGTGACATTAGGTGATAACGTTTTTGTTGGTGCGGGCTGTATTTTGAAAGACTGTGTCATCGATGACAATACGGTAATTCGCCCGCATTCTATTGTCGAAGATGCCATTGTAGGCGAAGACTGTACCGTGGGTCCGTTTGCGCGCTTGCGCCCAGGCACAGAGCTGGTGGGAGATTCTCATGTTGGTAACTTTGTTGAAGTAAAAAAAACCCGCCTAGGGAGAGGCTCAAAAGCCAATCACTTAACCTATTTAGGGGATGCTGAGATTGGGGATCGCGTAAATATTGGTGCGGGAACCATTACCTGTAACTATGATGGCGCGAATAAGTTCAAGACTGAGATTGCTGATGATGTCTTCGTTGGTTCTGACTCACAATTGATAGCACCCGTTAAAATTGGTGCGGGGGCGACAATTGGCGCTGGCGCGACGATTAATAAGGACGTCGCAGCAGACGATCTTGTTATAACACGCGCACCAGCCCGAACCATTAAAGGCTGGAAGCGCCCAGTTAAACAACGCTAAACCACATTTTAGTAAACTAGATAAATAAAAAGGGGCATTTCGATGCCTCTTTTTTTGTGCGCAAAATGCAATTGTGTTAATTGCATTTTGCAGAAACGGGAGAATGGACGTTCTAAAAAGTTAGGCAAAATAGAAATCAAACTGTATCAGTTATTAAACACTAAATAGCAAGGTGTTGATCCTATTGGTGATTAATTGTGCCCGTAAAATTGGCGCGCCTTATGCACTATTTTTGTCATCTATCCACTGTTTCATTTGGGAGTTGTTATGACAGATATGAAGAAAGACATTGCAGCACGGATTAAAGAGGCGCGCGAGTGGAAGGGACTGACTCAAGTTTATATGGCAAAAACATTGAATGTTGCACGTCAAACTTATCTTGATCTCGAAACGGGCAAGACAGAACCAAAGGTGCGTTTATTGTCGGAGATTGCCACGTTGACTGAGCGTCCGTTGACGTGGTTTATCTACGGTGATCAGGGCTTAGAGATTATTGAAAGTGAGTACAAGCAAGAGATTGAAACATTGTTGCGCCACTTCAACCGTTTGCCAAACGTTGCCCGTACAGCAGTACTCGATCAAAGTATTCGCATGGCCGAATTTATGGCGGATTACACCTATTCGTTAACGAAAAAGCAGTAGTGCCGATGGTAGTTGTAATTTTGCAGCTTGTTGCATATCTGTGCGATGTATATCACTTAAGGCACTTTTTTGATAACCTGTCGCTATATTTCGTCATGCTGGTATTGGCTTCACAGATTATTGCTAACAGCAATGCGTTGCCTAATTGAGTGGGCATAATTTGGTTGAGTACTAACTGTGTAGTCTAAGCTGTATATGTGTTGATAATTTAGTTGATAGAGGTGTAAGGATATGGATGTATCGCGTGCTGACATTGCAGTCCGAATAAGGGATGCGCGGGAATGGCAGAATATCACACAAGTCGCGATGGCAAAGAGTTTGGATATCGCCCGTCAAACCTATCTAGATTTAGAAACTGGCAAAACAGAGCCAAGGATTTCTGTGTTATTGAAAATAGCGGAATTGACGCAGCGTCCGATATCGTGGTTTTTATATGGGGATAACGAACAGGGCTTAGATCAAATGGAGCAGGACAGTATTCAACGAATGCTACAACTGCTGGCGGAGCTACCAAGAGATATGCGTCAGACGCTACTGACACAGAATATTCAGCTTTTTACCTACTTAAGTGAATATCATGATATGCGGGTTGCACCGATAAAATTTGAGCCGAAATTAGCCTAATAAAAAAGCCTCTACGGAGGCTTTTTTATTGGTGGTACACAGAGCAACGCTTTTAGTGAGCCAAAAAGAACTGAAAGGCAGGGTTATCGGTTTCATCCTTCCAGTGATAACCTAGCTCACGTAAGTGACTGGTGAACGAGAGCAGGTCATGATCATCCAGTTCAAAACCGCACAATACACGACCATAATCGGCACCATGATTGCGGTAATTAAATAGACTAATGTTCCAGTGTGTACCTAATGTGGTTAGGAACTTGACTAATGCACCAGGGTATTCTGGAAATTCAAAGCTATATAAACGCTCTTTCATCGCTTTTGATGGGCGTCCACCTATCATATAACGAATATGCTGTTTCGCCATCTCATCATCACTGAGATCGACGACGGGATAACCGCCTTTGCGTAGGTCTTGAATGATGCTATCGCGCTCGGTTTGCCCTTGCTGAAGGCGAATACCGACAAAAACATTTGCCAAGTTGTCGTCACTGTAACGGTAGTTAAATTCGGTGACGGCCCGTCCACCAATTAAACGGCAAAAGTCTAAAAAGGCACCTGGGCGCTCGGGTATCGTAACGGCCAATAATCCTTCACGTTTCTCACCAAGTTCACAGCGTTCAGACACATAGCGTAAGCCGTGAAAGTTAAAGTTGGCACCGGATAAGATGGCAGTCATTTGCTTGTCGGCCAGTTGGTGTTGACCCGCATACTTTTTTAAACCAGCTAACGACAGTGCCCCTGAAGGCTCTGCAATGGCACGGGTATCTTCAAAAATATCTTTCATTGCCGCACAAATCTCATCACTGCTAACCGTGATGGCATCATCAAGATACTGATCGCAGAGGCGAAATGTTTCAGTGCCAATATGTTTAACAGCAACCCCATCAGCAAACATGCCCACTTGATTGAGAGAGACGGGCTCCCCAGCATCTAGGGCTGCACGTAGACAAGCAGAATCTTCAGCTTCAACGCCGATCACTTTAATGTGTGGCATGAGCTGTTTGATCAGCAGTGCAATACCGGCAGCAAGTCCACCGCCGCCAACGGGAACAAAAATATAATCGAGATGGCTGTTTTGCTGTAATAGCTCCATGCCAATGGTCCCCTGCCCTGCAATAACCATGGGGTGATCAAAAGGAGGAACATAGGTGAAATGACGCTGTGCAGCTAATGCTTCTGCGTGCGCTTTCGCCTCATCAAAGTTATTGCCATGCAGTAATACTTCGCCGCCAAAGCTTTTCACTGCCTCTACTTTGATGCTAGGCGTAATCAGCGGCATGACGATAACGGTTTTTACGCCGAGTTTGGTGCCAGAAAGTGCCAACCCTTGGGCATGATTGCCTGCTGACGCTGTAATCACCCCTGCCCGTTTTTGCTCTGGGCTAAGCTGAGCCATCATGTTGTAAGCGCCACGTAGCTTAAACGAGTGAACAGGCTGACGATCTTCACGCTTTAACTGAATATGGTTGTTGAGTCGAGCAGAGAGGCGCGACAATGGCTGCAAGGGGGAGACGACAGCAACTTCGTAGACCGGGGCACGCAAGATTTCTCGTAGGTAGTCAGCCCCACTAAGTGGGGCATCCTCCGCTGTCAGTTGTAAATTCGTATCAGACATACAGCTTACTCCTCAAGCAGGCGTTTATCACGCACTGCTCCTTTATCTGCGCTGGTGGCCATGCTGGCGTAGGCTTTAAGCGCAAAAGAG
This sequence comes from Thaumasiovibrio clandestinus, assembly GCF_047250365.1. Classification (NCBI taxonomy): domain Bacteria; kingdom Pseudomonadati; phylum Pseudomonadota; class Gammaproteobacteria; order Vibrionales; family Vibrionaceae; genus Thaumasiovibrio; species Thaumasiovibrio clandestinus. The sequence continues at coordinate 26,430 of NZ_JBLBVL010000020.1, read as the reverse complement.
ACTTCGCGCTGACGGTCTTTGGGTTTCCAGCCACGCTGTTCCACTTGTTCGCGACGTGCGGCTAACACGCTATCATTCACCTTCAACTCAATCCGTCGCTCAGGGATATGGATGGTGATGGTATCGCCACTTTCCACTAAGCCGATAGTGCCGCCATTGGCGGCTTCTGGAGAAACATGGCCAATCGATAACCCGCTGGTACCACCGGAGAAGCGACCATCAGTAATTAGGGCGCAGGCTTTACCTAGCCCCATGGATTTAAGGTAAGTGGTAGGGTACAGCATCTCTTGCATACCAGGGCCCCCTTTCGGGCCTTCATAGCGGATAACCACCACATCACCGGCTTTGACTTGCCCACCCAGTATGCCTTCAACAGCGCTCTCTTGGCTTTCATAAACAACCGCAGGGCCTTCAAAGACCAAACAGCTTTCATCTACACCGGCGGTCTTAACAATACAGCCATCCAACGCGATATTTCCGGATAGGACAGCAAGCCCCCCGTCTTGGCTATAGGCATAGTCTTTCGAGCGAATACAGCCCTTTTCACGATCGTTATCTACCGTATCCCAGCGGCAATCTTGCGAGAAGGCTTCGGTCGTTCGAACACCAGCAGGGCCAGCACGGAAGAAGGTATCAACATCATTATCATCACTCAATGCGATATCGTATTGTGCGAGCGTCTCTTTTTGGGTTTGACCTAGTACGTTGTAGCAGTCGCTATTTAATAAGCCGGCACGATCCAGTTCACCAAGGATACCGATCACCCCACCCGCTCGGTGGACATCTTCCATGTGGTATTTTTGCGTTGAAGGTGCCACCTTACATAAGTGAGGTACGCGACGCGACATCTTGTCGATGTCTTCCATGTTGAAGTCGATGTCCCCTTCTTGTGCCGCCGCTAAGAGATGAAGAACGGTATTGGTCGAGCCGCCCATGGCAATATCGAGAGCCATGGCATTTTCAAACGCGGCTTTGTTGGCAATGTTGCGTGGCAATGCCGATTCGTCATCTTGCTCATAGTAGCGCTTGGTTAGCGCCACAATGCGTTTACCAGCATTAACGAATAGCGAACGTCTATCGGCATGGGTCGCCAGCATTGAGCCATTGCCTGGTTGGCTTAAGCCTAATGCTTCGGTTAAACAGTTCATTGAGTTCGCGGTAAACATACCAGAACAAGAGCCACAAGTTGGACAGGCGGATCGTTCGATCTGTTCGCTCTCTTCGTCAGACACATGAGGATCTGCGCCTTTCATCATGGCATCAACAAGATCAAGTTTAATTAATTGATCCGATAGCTTCGTTTTGCCGGCTTCCATTGGACCGCCAGACACGAAAATGACCGGGATATTAAGGCGTAAAGAGGCCATCAACATGCCGGGGGTGATTTTGTCGCAATTGGAGATACATACCATGGCGTCAGCACAGTGGGCATTGACCATATACTCAACGGAGTCAGCGATCAGTTCACGTGATGGCAGGGAATACAACATGCCACCATGCCCCATCGCGATGCCATCATCGACAGCAATAGTGTTAAATTCTTTGGCAATACCACCAGCTGCTTCTATTTCGCTAGCGACGAGCTGACCGAGATCTTTAAGGTGAACATGACCGGGAACAAATTGGGTAAACGAGTTAACCACGGCGATGATTGGTTTGCCGAAGTCTTCGTCCTTGACGCCAGTCGCACGCCACAAGGCTCTCGCCCCTGCCATATTTCGTCCGTGAGTGGTGGTTGCTGATCTGTATTTAGGCATTGTGCATATTTCCTTATTTTGCCGCGTCTGCAGGGTATACGTAGTCTAACCAGCCCCACTTGTCTTCCGTGGTACCATCGAAGAGTCCAAAATAGGCGGCTTGCAATTCTTTAGTGATCGGGCCGCGCTTGCCACTACCAACATCAATTTGATCAATGGTGGCGACAGGCACGATTTCCGCTGCTGTGCCAGTCATAAAGACTTCGTCAGCAAGATAGAGTGCTTCTCGAGCAATATTGGCTTCACGTACGTCATAGCCCTTATCGCGAGCGATGATCATGATCGAATCACGCGTGATACCCGGTAAAATTGCGCTAGTGGCTGGTGGTGTGGTGATTACGCCATCTTTGACAACAAAGATGTTCTCACCAGCCCCTTCAGACAAATAACCGTCCACACTTAAAGCGATGCCTTCATCGTAGCCATTGCGACGTGCTTCGCCACCCACTAAGAGTGATGACAAGTAGTTACCGCCCGCTTTAGCTGCCGTTGGAATAGTGTTGGGTGCCGCGCGATTCCAGCTCGAAATCATCGCGTTCACGCCATTCTCAAGTGCCTCTTCACCAAGATAAGATCCCCAAGGAAAGGCCGCGATGATTAAATCCATCTCTGTATCGGCAGGAGGACACACGCCCAACCCCACATTACCCACAAACCCGAGTGGGCGAATGTAAGCACTCTCGAGCTTATTTTGGCGCAGCGTTTCTCGGGTCGCTTCCATGATCTCTTCCACTGAGTAAGGGATTGGGAAGCGGTAGATTTTGGCTGAATTTTTAAGACGCTGCGCATGTTCGCGGTGGCGGAAGACAATCGGACCCTTCGGAGTGTTATAGCAGCGAACCCCTTCAAACACAGAGGTACCGTAGTGCATTGCATGAGTGAGTACGTGAACATTGGCGTCAGCCCAGGGAAGCATTTCGCCGTTGAACCAAATGTAGTCTGCTGTTTTTGTTGCCATCATTGCCTTCCTTATGCGCAAATTTTTTGTTGTAAGTTGTTGTTTGGGAGTGAATCGTTGGCGATTCGGGTAACATCCACTGTACGTACATCCCAGAGTTTTTCTATTTGATTGGTCAAAAATGAGATCGGTCGATCGCTGTCGACGATGATTTCTACGCTGGCAACCTTACTGTCATGATTTTGTGTGCCAGCGACTTGTCGAATGATAAAGCCGCGGTGGCGGACAACACGCAGAACACGTTCCAGTAACACAGGCTTATCGTCAGCTTTAATGTCGATTAAGTATCTTTGCATTTTATGTGTTCTCCAGCATTTCGTTGTTGGAGGCGCCTGGCGGTACCAGTGGCCATACGTTCTCTTCTTCATCGATCAAAACATGCAGTAAGTAAGCGGTTTTACTCTCTAACAGTTCTTTTAGCGCGGGTTCAACCTCTTCTTTCTTCGTTATGGTTTTACCCGGGATATCAAACGCTTTTGCTAACATCACAAAATCGGGGTTGTCATCTAAGATCGTCTCACTATGGCGGCCATCAAAGAACAGCGATTGCCACTGGCGAACCATGCCGAGGCGGTGGTTATTAAGCAAGACGATTTTTACTGGGATTTGACGACGCTTTAAGGTACCAAGCTCTTGGATATTCATCATAAACGAGCCGTCGCCAGTGATCAGAATCGACTGGTCATTGGGTCTAGCTACCGCGGCGCCCATCGCAGCGGGTAGACCGAACCCCATGGTGCCTAGCCCTGCCGAGGTGATGAAATTCTGTGGTTCTCGTGGTTGGATATGTTGTGCTGCCCACATTTGATGCTGACCGACATCGGTTGAGATAATCGATGTGTCAGGCATCATATCGGATAATTGTTTCAATAAACCGGGCGCATAGATAAGCTCGCCTGGGTGATCATAGCGCCACTTAAAGCTGCTGCGTAGGCTTTCGCTATGCTCCAGCCAAGCCCCGATCTCTTGTTGCAAGGTTAATTGCGGTAATGCTGCTGGGATGTCACTGCGTACCGGTGCGTTTGCATGGCGTAGTTTGTGGATTTCGGCTGCATCAATGTCGATATGAATCACTTTGGCATTTGGGGCAAAGGTATCCAGTCTGCCGGTAACACGGTCATCAAAACGTGCACCAACAACAATGAGCAAATCGCACTCTTGGACAATTAGGTTGGCCGCTTTGGTACCATGCATGCCGAGCATGCCAAGAAAATGGGGGTCATGGCGTTCAATTGTCCCTAAGCCTTTTAAGGTACAGACTGATGGCATGGGATTGTGACGTAAAAATTCTCGAACGGTTTCGGTCGCATGACCAAGTTGTACCCCTCCTCCCACGTACAAGACAGGGCGCTCGCTTTGCGAAAGAAGTGCTTGTGCTTTGGCAATGTCGTCCTTTGTCGCGGTCGGTTGGTTGAATACGGACGGTGCGCAGATACTGTTGAGGTGGGCGGGCACTTGTGCGAGTTGAACATCTTTGGCGATATCGACCACAACAGGCCCTGGACGACCAGACTTTGCAACCTCAAACGCTTCTGATAATGTTGCGGCGAGATCATTGATATCGGTAACGAGGTAGCTGTGCTTGGTACAAGAGAGTGACATGCCAATCACATCCATCTCTTGGAAGGCGTCGGTGCCGATATGAGAGCTGGCAACTTGGCCAGTGATCGCTACCAGTGGAATGGAATCTAAAAAGGCATCCGCCAGTCCGGTCACTAGATTCGTTGCCCCAGGACCAGAGGTAGCCATACAAACAGCAACATCTTGCGTTGCTCTTGCCATCCCAATGGCTGCTATGACGGCACCTTGTTCATGACGGCATAAAATATGCTCAACATCACCATCATACAAAGCATCATAAATAGGCATGATTGCGCCGCCAGGGTAGCCAAAGATTGTGTTAATACCGTTTTTATGCAGCGTTTCTACTACTAACTCTGCCCCTGTCATTATTATCTCCTTGCCTATTTTCGTGTGATTATTACGGTCACAATGAATTTTTATGCACCATTCCATCAATGCTCATAGTATGAAAAAGCCCCCGAACCTTTCAGTGCGGGGGCTAGTGCGTTTGTTTGTTGCTCCTTACTCTGCGCCTGTTAGCCCCCGTTGCGGTAATATAATCACCACAATAATTTCAATAATGAGGACGAGCAAGCGAGCAGTAAGGTTCATTGACTGTCTATCCAGTAATCTTGGTTAAAAACGCTATTTTTATGTAGTTGTGTTGCTTATCTCTAGGAGTAACACAGACACAGGTCACATGACAAGTAAAAAGTGCAAAAAACTTGTTCGCGATGAAGGTGTATTTCGTTAACTCTGTGTGTTTGATTTGTAATATTCAGAGGGCGAATAAAACGATGGCATTGGCGATAGTACACAGTCGAGCCTGCGTTGGGGTTGATGCACCACAGGTGACGGTAGAGGTGCATATCAGCAACGGTATGCCTGCATTTCAATTGGTCGGCTTGCCAGAAACTACGGTAAAAGAAGCCAAAGATCGCGTTCGTAGCGCCATTATTAATGCCAATTTTGAATTTCCAGCCCGAAGGATTACGGTGAACTTAGCCCCTGCCGACCTACCCAAAGAGGGGGGACGGTTTGATTTGCCCATCGCGTTGGGCATTTTGGCGGCATCAGCGCAAATTCCCGATACTTTGCTGTCTAGTTGTGAGTTTATTGGTGAGTTGGCGCTATCTGGGGAGTTACGTGGCGTCAAAGGTGTTCTTCCCGCAGCGGTTGCCGCGTTACAGTGCCAGAGAACATTGGTGGTGCCAGATTGCAATGCTAGCCAAGCAGCATTAGTGGGTAAGGCGCAGCACAAATCGGCGTCAGGTTTGCTTGCTGTGTGCGCATTTTTGGCGGGTCAGCAAGCCTTATCGCTTGCTGAGCCCGATATACAGCTACCAACAGAGTCGGTGCCAGAGCGCGATTTGCAAGATATCATTGGTCAACAGCAAGGGAAGCGAGGGTTGGAAATTGCAGCGGCAGGCGGACACAATTTGCTGTTCATGGGCCCGCCAGGTACTGGAAAAACCATGCTTGCCTCGCGACTGTGTGACCTTTTGCCCCTCATGACGATTGCAGAGGCAATGGAGACGGCGGCAATCGCGTCTTTGACTCATCAAGACATTCATGAAGGAAATTGGCGCTATCGCCCGTTTCGCTCTCCGCATCACTCTAGCTCGATGGCGGCGCTAGTTGGTGGGGGCTCCATTCCTCGCCCTGGTGAAATTTCGCTGTCACATAATGGGGTATTGTTTTTGGATGAAATGCCTGAGTTTGAGAGAAAGGTGTTGGACTCATTGCGAGAGCCGCTGGAGTCTGGGGAAATTGTCATATCTCGAGCAAGCAGTAAAACTACGTTTCCTGCGCGCTTTCAACTGCTAGGTGCGTTGAACCCAAGTCCAACAGGCTACTATGATGGCGAGCAAACACGCACGAATCCGCAGATGATCTTACGTTATCTGAGTAAGTTATCAGGGCCGTTGTTGGATCGCTTCGATATGTCGTTGGAGATCCCCTTATTGCCGAAAGGAATGCTGGCCGAAGGCGGTGAGCGGGGGGAGTCGACAGCACAAGTGCGACAGCGTGTCGCACAGGCAAGAGAAAAGATGTTATCTCGTTCTGGCAAGGTGAACGCTCTGCTGACTGGGCGAGAAATTGATCGCCATTGCCCACTGCATAAAGAGGATGCGGCGTTTTTGGAAACGGCGTTGCATCGCTTGGGCCTGTCTATTCGTGCCTATCATCGGCTGATTAAGGTTGCCCGCACAATTGCTGATTTGCAGGAGACGAAAAAGATTGAACGGGCACACCTTGCAGAGGCTTTGGGTTATCGTGCAATGGATCGTTTATTAAAGCAATTGTCGCAACAGGTGAGTTAATGTGGGTTTACACGTTATTCCCGTAGAGACATCATTGCAAGGGACTATTTTTCTGACCCTAGATTTAAGCGCCAGTTTCCAGCTTGGTTGCGTCATCGCTGGCAGTGTAAGGGTGGCTATTTAGCTTCATTAATGGCAGCGACCAGGGCGTCCAGTTCGTGTTCAGAAAATACCTGAATACCTGCGTTTAGGAGTGCCAATGTGGTCATGCCATGACCAGAAATTTTGCTGCCGTTAAATTGGCCGTCATAAATATGATGGCGACCACAAGAAGGGCTGTTCTCTTTTAGGACGGCAAAGCGGATATTGTGTTGGTGGCACAACGTCAGTGCATGCAGTGCCCCGCGCTGAAATGCGGCAGTAACATCACCACCCACAATGGTACAAACGCGACCATCTGGCTGGATCTCAGCGGGCAGTCGAGGAATGGGTAAGCCGCCCTGCACTTCGGGGCACAAGGGGACCCAGTATGGCTTCCATTGCTCAATGATGGGATGTGTCGAGAGATTATTGTCACCGTCATAACGTACTCTTTCGCCAAGTAGGCAGCGACTAATTAGTATTTTTTCCATGTTTATATCCCAATAAAAAAGGCCCGTTGCGGGCCTGTTTTTATTATGCGATAGCCATACTATTTTGTCAGCAAATAGTTAATTAGCTCAATGTACTCTTCGTTAGAGCTAAGTTCGCTTGTTAATACATGGTATTGGTTATTAACGATAATCGCGGGTACGCCGCGTAAGCCGCTGTCAGTGAAGTGCTTATCATAGCGATTGACCATTGAGTTGACAGCAAAGCTGTTGAAGGCGCCATCGAATTTACTGGCCTCTACACCCTCATCGATAAAAATTTGTCGAATCTCTTGCTCATTACGTGGTGGCGTATTTAAAACGTGAACACGTTGAAACAGTGCAGGAACAACTGACTCTTCGGCTTTTAGTGCCACAGCCGTTGCGTACGCTTTGCTCATTGACATGCCCATATTTCCACCCATGAAAGAGACATGGTTTTTTTGGAATTTAGCATTGTCAGGCAAGCTATCTTTCACTTCCTTCATTAATGGTTCGAAGCGAAAGCAGTGTGGGCAGTAGAATGAGAAGAACTCAGTAACTAAGGGAGATGATGACTTATCTAACTGTGATAGCACAGTGTAGTGCGCGCCCTCTTTGAAATTAGCGGCTTGCACCGATAGCGTCATGCTAGCGGCAGCGAGTAGGGTCAGTATCTTTTTAAACATTAAACTCTCCTTTTGAAAAAATCTTATTGTTATATATTCGTTGTTTACCATTGTGGCATTAGGCTCAGTGGTGGCTCGCGTAATACGGAAATTTGCTCTTTAAAGCTGAGTACCTGCTGTTCCCAATATTTGTTGTCTGCAAACCAAGGAAAGGCCAGCGGAAATGCGGGGTCTTCCCAACGGCGGGCAAGCCATGCCATATGATGCACCATACGTAGACCACGTAAAGGCTCAATAAGTTGCAACTGGCGTGTATCAAAGGGACAAAACTCTTCATAACCGTTCAATACTGTATCCAGCTGTACCAGTTTATCTTGTCTGCTACCACTTAGCAGCATCCAAAGGTCTTGCACGGCAGGTCCATTTCGAGCGTCATCTAAATCCACAAATAACGGTGAATCACGCCAGAGGATATTGCCGGGATGGCAATCGCCGTGTAAACGTAGCGCCGCCCAGTCAGTGTGCCATTGAGACTCAATCTCTTTGATTAATAAGTTTAAATCAGAGAAAAAGGTATTTTTCAGATGATCGGGAATGAAGTCAATATTGTGTAATGTCTCTCTTGCTTGGTAGAGGTACTCATCTAATCCGATGGTCGGTCGTGAGGTAAAGCATTTTGCTTTTCCCGTTTGGTGGATGCGGCCCATATAGCGCCCTACCCACTCCAATTGTTCTAGATTATCGACTTCAAACTGGCGCCCTCCAACACTGGGATAGAGGGTAAAGCGATAGCCTTGGTGATGATGTAAAGTCTGGTTATTCAGTTTTAATGGAGCGATAAGAGGCACTTCAGCGGCGGCAATTTCTAATGCAAATTCATGCTCTTCTTCGATTTGTTGATCACTCCAGCGTTGGGGGCGGTAAAACTTTACGACGTAACGTTGCCCATCTTCTGCGCCAAATTGGTAAACCCGATTTTCATAGCTATTGAGAGCCAACAAGCCGGTTTCTGCATGGATGCCAACGCTATCTAGCGCATCGAGTTGGCGATCGGGGGTAAGTTCAGAAAAACTGAATGACGACATGAATATATCCATTTTATTTGGGTCAACCTATCTTAGCTGAGGGGGGAGAAAAGCAAAAGGCGCAAGCGGCGCCTTTTTCATTGGCTGACTATAGGCCGCTGATAAAGCGGCTTTCGGTCTCGATGGGAGTGCGTGTTGGATCGGTATCGCTGTAGAGAATAAACCGAATCGTGACAATGCTCTGTTCTAGCTGGTCAGCATCGACGGCTAAACTGATCGGAACATTGGCAACTCCGCCTGCTGCCACGCTGAGTTGTTGTGGTCCATGCCAAGCGATGTTAACTGGGCCTTTCACGCCGAGGTGGTAGCGTTGCGTTTGTTGGCTTTTGTTGAGAACTTTCAAGGTGTATGTGTTCTCGATAACCCCGTCCTGATTAACTTTAAATAGCTGATTGCGATCTCGAAGCACATCTAAGCCCATGTTTTCGACTGTGGTTAGGCTATACAAAAAGAGCCCTATCATCGCCAAGATGACAATACCATACCCGACTAATTTGGGGCGCAGAATATCGGTCTTTTTACCCGCGAGTTTGTGCTCTGTGGTATAGCTAATTAGGCCTGTTGGATAGCCCATTCGTGTCATTGTTTGATCGCATGCATCGACGCATGCCCCACAGTTGATGCATTCATACTGTAAGCCATCACGTATATCTATCCCCGTGGGACAGACTTGAACGCATAGGTCGCAATCAATGCAATCGCCAAGGCCTTGCTGTCGATGATCGGTTTTTCGTGAGCGAGGTCCACGAGGCTCACCTCGCTCAGGCTCGTAACCGACAATAAACGTATCTCGGTCAAACATGGCAGATTGAAAGCGGGCATAGGGGCACATATGCAGACAGACAATTGAACGCATCCAGCCCGCATTGGCATAGGTACACAGAGTGAAAAAAAGGATCCAGAAGGTACTGGCAAAACTGCTACTGAGGGTGAAAAAGTCAATCACCAAGTGTCTAATGGGGACAAAATAGCCGACAAAGCTAAGCGCGGTTACTAAGGCGATGGCTATCCATGCAAGGTGCTTTAATGCTTTGCGTCGAATTAAGTTGGCGGTTAGTGGTTGGCTGTCTTGTTTTCGCCGTTTATTCGCATTGCCTTCCAGCTTCTCTTCGCACCAGATATAGATAAAGGTCCACACGGTTTGTGGGCAGAGATACCCGCACCAGACGCGACCAAAGAAAGTGGTGGCAAAAAAGAGCCCAAAGGCGGCAATCATAAAAATCAGTGCCAGCAAGGTGAGATCTTGTGGCCATAGGGTCAGACTAAAGAAGTGATACTGTTGGCTCGCAATATCTAACAAGATGGCCTGACGGCCTTGATATGACCACCACGGGGTTCCTAAGAAAAGCAACATGAAGAACCAGCCCATATGGCGCCGCAAGCGTTGAAAGCGCCCTTGCATGGCCCTGACATAGATTCGCTTTGAAGGATTGAAGCGATCTTGGTTGTTTTTATGAACGCTGGCGTTCGCTGTATCTCTGGCGTGTGGTTTGGTGCGTTCCTTGCTCATGCTTTTTCTCTGTCATCATACACTACGCTGATTATAACCAATGTTTCTGTAGCATTTTGATAACAAGCGCATAAACTGTGCAGAGAGTTGCGTGGTCTTGAGGATGCGAGAGGTGGCTGGTGATTTATCACCAGCCTTAAAGGTTAGTCGATAACACCACGTGCTTTGAGTAGAGCGGTTTTGAAGTCGGTCTCACAATCTTTGGCTAAGCCAGGAATCATGGCTTTGTCATCGCTATTACGCATCTTAAGGTGGTAAATCAGGACGTCGTCCGTAAGGTCGGCCAACTTACCGTCATAGCCAGCTTCTTTGGCGAGTAAAGTTAAAAATGCGGCGAGGTTTAGCTCATTGTGTTTGTGCCACTCCGGTTGAAGGAGTTCGATCAGTTCATTGATTCGATGACATTGCATAGTAAATCTCTTTTTAGGCTGAAGTTAAATCATTGTGTTTTTTATCTGCCTAAGGTAACAAAATCGTCGGAGAAAGGTAATAGAAAAGCAGGAACAAAGAGATGAAAAAGCAGTGCACTGGGCACTGCTCGATACCAAGTACAGGCTTAATCTGTTTGCTGGCTCGGTTTGGTTGGAACAAAGCGAGGAGCAAAACTGGATGGACGAGCACGAGATGGGCTACGTGGCGTCGGCATGTACCGGGGAGTAGTTGCAAGCATTGATGAAGTAACTCTATACAGGCATTCCCTAGCGAATAAAACAAACGCTATACAGGCCTCTTACTGGCTAACCGTCCAGCCTGTGAGCGCGAATTTTGTGCGCAATTTAGCAGCAATTTTATGCTAAGTCGATCTGTTTATTACACTTTTTCGTGTGACATATTTCAGCTTACACATGTGCGCTTAAATATGTCATACTGTACAGGATGTTAGTTTATTAGTGAGAAATGATCAGTGGGAAAGCACGCATTACCGAGTTACTCAATCGCTGAAGAGGTCGCGAACAGTATTACGCATGGCGTAGGGGTGTTATTTGGCATCGTTGGCTTAGGTTTGCTGTTAAATAAGGCCATTATGCTCGAAGGGGACGCATTATCTCTGATGAGTTTTGTGATTTATGGCAGCAGCATTATTGTCCTCTATCTCGCATCAACGCTATATCATGCCATCCCTTTTCAGCAAGCAAGACGTTGGTTGAAGACATTTGATCACTGCGCCATTTATCTATTGATTGCAGGGACATATACCCCCTTTATGTTGATGAGCCTTCGCACGCCTTGGGCGATGGGTTTAATGGTGCTGATCTGGGGCATTGCGATAGCAGGGATTGTTTTTAAGGTGAAGTTTGTCCATCGCTTTAAGCGTCTCTCTTTGGCGGTTTATTTGATGATGGGATGGCTGTCGGTCGTGGCGTTATATCCATTGAGTCAAACGTTGGAGGGCAGCGGCATGCTATTGTTGGCTGCTGGCGGGTTAACCTATTCGGCAGGGGTGGTGTTTTATGTGATGAAACAGATCCCCTTTAATCATGCCATTTGGCACCTGTTTGTCTTAGCAGGCACGGCGTGTCATTTCGCCGCTATTTATGGTTATGTGGCTGTCATTTAACAACACCTTACTGTATCCAGTATGACGTGATCGATGTTAGCTGCGCCAATAGGCAGGGTAAAACAGTACCAGTACAGTAATTATCTCTAACCGTCCCATTAGCATGGCAACACTGAGAATCCATTTCGCCATGGCTGGCAGAGAGGCAAAATTACCACTCGGGCCTATCGTCGATCCTATCCCTGGGCCAACGTTGGCTACAGCGGTAATGGCGCCGGATAGGCTCGTGGTGGCATCAAGCCCTAATATCGCCAGCAGCAAGGCCGTAACCAAGACAGTGACAAAAAAGACCAGAGCAAAGGCAATGACCGAACGCACAATACTCTCTGTTACTTTGGCACCATTGTAGCGTTGAATAAACATACCGGAAGGATGGATCAGTTGCATCATGTGCTTATTGAATAGCGCGATAGCGACTTGAAATCGGAATAGTTTTACTCCCCCAGATGTCGATCCAGAGCAAGCCCCCGTGAGCATTAAAAAGGCAAACACGACACTCATTGCTGGCCCCCAATGCGTAAAATCTCCAAGCCCAAAGCCCGTGGTGGTCATAACCGAGACAACATTAAACAGACCAACCCGGAGTGCATCTAGCCATTGATAATGATTTTGGTAATGTAAACTCACCGCCACAATCGCACTGACAAAGAGAGTGAGTTTGGCAAAGCCACGCACTTGTGCATCAGCCCATAGGGGTTGCCATGTTTTTCTTTTCAATGCGCGTACAAACAGTAAAAAAGGTAACCCACCGGCAAACATAAACACAATCGCATTCCAGTGTGCTAACGTGCTAAAGCCATTCATTGAGCTATCTGAGGTAGAGTAGCCGCCAGTTGAGATGGTGGTTAGTGCATGGTTGATGGCGTCAAAAAGATCCATTCCAGCAGCAAGGTAACCCATAATGCATAGCATGGATAAGCTGACATACACTTGCACAATATGCAGGGCCACTTGCTTTGTGCGTGGCGCACTTTTTTCCGACCAGTCAGAGGACTCCGTCTGGAACAATCGCATGCCGCCAACATTTAGCATTGGCAAGATAGCCACTCCCATCACAATAAAGCCGATACCCCCTAACCACTGCAACAGTGAACGCCACAATAAGATGCTCGGTGCCATGTCATCGAGCCCACTCAAGACCGTTGATCCTGTTGTGGTTAGCCCTGACATGGTCTCAAAATAGGCATCACTAAAGCTAATATGGTTGATAAACACAAAGGGAAGCGCAGCAAAGGCACTGGCAATTCCCCAGACAAGTGTGGTGATCAGGAACATGTCCCGCACCCCAAGTTGGAAAGTGTTACGTCGACCATAAGCTAGCAAGCCAAAGGCGCAACTATGGGTAATTATAATGGCAGTGCCGAACTCCCAAAAACCATGACTTGCGGTAACGAATGCCACGATGGCAGGAATGTACATAAATAGGGCTAGTTTGGATAACACTAGCCCTATAACAAATAGAATGGCAGGGGTATTGAGTAGCAGCATCGATTTAGAGGAAAAACGGACTTGGTTGGAATAAGCGCTCTACATCAGGGATGTATTTTTTATCGACGAGGAACATCACCACATGATCATCTTGTTCAATAATGATGTTGTCATGGGCGATCAGTACCTCTTCGTGGCGAACAATGGCACCAATTGTCGTACCAGGAGGCAGTTTGATTTCACCGATAGCACGTCCAACAACTTTTGAGGTGCTTTCATCACCGTGTGCAATGGCTTCAATGGCCTCTGCAGCGCCGCGACGCAGGGAGGATACATTGACGATATCCGCTTTACGTACATGGGTTAGCAAGGCTGAAATTGTCGCTTGTTGCGGTGATACGGCAATATCAATCGTGCCGCCTTGGACCAAGTCGACATACGCCCCTCGCTGAATCAGCACCATGACCTTTTTGGCGCCCATACGTTTGGCCAGCATGGCGGACATGATGTTGGCTTCATCATCATTGGTAACCGCGATAAAGACGTCGACTTGATCAATGTGCTCTTCGCTAAGAAGCTCTTGATCTGAAGCATCACCACAAAAGACGATGGTATTTTCCAGCATCTCTGACAGACGCTCCGCTCGAGATTGGTTGCGCTCAATCAGTTTGACGCTGTAGTGCTGCTCTAGGCGTCGAGCAAGGCCAGCACCAATATTCCCTCCCCCTACAATCATTAAGCGTTTATAGGGCTTTTCCAGACGCTGTAGCTCACTGATCACCGCGCGAATATGGTGGCTAGCCGCGACAAAGAACACTTCATCATCGGCTTCGATAATGGTGGTACCTTGAGGACGAATCGGTTTGCCTTGACGGAAAATTGCCGCTACTCGAGTGTCGATATGTGGCATGTGTTCACGCAGCGCTGATAATGCGTTGCCGACTAACGGTCCGCCATAATAGGCTTTGACAGCCACCAATCCGACTCGGTTATCAGCAAACTCAACCACCTGCAGTGCGCCGGGATAATCAATTAAGCGCTGGATATATTCAGTTACTAACTCTTCTGGTGCGATAAGGTGATCAACGGGTACGGCATCGGTTTGGAATAAGTTTTCTTTTTCACGGAGATACTCAGGTGAGCGAATGCGTGCCACACGGTTGGGGGTATTAAACAGCGAAAAGGCAATTTGACAGGCAATCATGTTGGTTTCGTCTGAGTTGGTGACGGCAACCAGCATGTCTGCATCTTGTGCTCCCGCTTCACGCAGTGTTTTGGGGTGGCTCGCATATCCCTGTACAACGCGCAGATCATATTTGTCTTGCAAGTCACGCAGGTGCTCACCATCTTTGTCGACGATGGTGATGTCGTTGTTTTCGCCGCTGAGGTTTTCAGCTAACGAGCCGCCGACCTGTCCGGCACCAAGAATAATGATTTTCATCGTTAGTCCTGCTTAATGCGTCCTTGCGGGCGCCTTGATGATTATAGGTTGGCTCAGTGACGGATGATGAACACCGAGCCAACGGTTCAGGGTTATGCTGGTTGTTTGGTTAACACTGCATAGTAAAACCCATCCATAGCCTCTTCGCCAGGCAGAATCTGTCTTCCCGGTAGCGTACTGCTGCCATTATCAATAGACAACTGTGTACTTGGTACTAATTCTGCATCCTTAGTTCTCGCTAAGAAGGCACTCACTTGGTCGACGTTCTCTTGTTGCGTTACTGAGCACGTGGCATAGACCAAGGTACCGCCAGGTTTTAACTGTTGCCACATTGCATCAAAGATTTCACTTTGTAGCTCGGTCAGTGCCGCAATGTCGTCTGCTCGGCGTAGCCATTTGATGTCGGGGTGGCGGCGAATAACGCCAGTGGCTGAGCATGGCGCATCTAATAGAATGCGATCAAACTGTTCACCTTGCCACCAGGCCTCAGGCGTACGTGCATCACCACATTTCACATCCGCATTGACGTTTAAGCGCTCGAGGTTTTCATAGACGCGTTTAAGACGGGCTGGATCCGCATCGACCGCAACAACATTGGCATCAGGTTGACGCTCGAGGATATGGACCGTTTTACCGCCCGGAGCGGCACAACAGTCAAGGATCAGCTCACCTGCTTGTGGACGTAAATAGTCGACCGCGAGTTGGGCAGCAGCATCTTGAACGGAGACCCACCCTAAATCAAAACCAGGCAGCGTGGTGACATCGCAAGGTGAGAGTAGACGTAAGGCATCGCTCGCTTCGGGATGAATATCGGTTGCAATACCGCTCTCATCCAGTAACGCACGGTAGGCATCACGATGATGATGTTGACGGTTAACCCGCAGCCACATTGGAGCCTTTTGGTTATTGGCATCAACAAGGCTTTCCCATTGTATTGGGTAGCTTTTTTTCAATAGATTAAGTAACCAACCTGGGTGACCATAGCGTCCTGCATCGTGGCTTAGGGCGGCTTCATCCAGTGCTTCTTGTTGGCGTTGGTAGTTTCTTAAAATGGCATTAATTAAGCCACGTAGCTGCGGCTTTTTGAGATTCTTGGTGGCATTAACGGTTTCAGCCACAGCGGCATGGGCTGGAATGCGCATTTGGCTCAGTTGATACAAACCAACAAGAATCAGGTGATGGAATACGCGCTGTTTCCCTTTCAGCGGTTTATCCATTAGTGTCTGTACGCTCGACTCTAGGCGAGGCAACCAGCGTAATACGCCATAACAGATCTCTTGTAACAACGCCTGATCTCGTGGGGCGACAGTTTGTTGCGCTGGCGGCAATACCGTAGAAAGTGATTGGCCTTGATCGACAACTTGGTAGATCACTTTCGCGGCAACGGCTCTCACATTCATGATGTGTGTCCTGTAAAAAAAGAGGCCAGTGATACTGGCCTAAATAAACGGTAAGTATTAGGCAAGTTGGTGGCCAATATCGAACCACTCGCGGCGAGAGTTAAGCAGGTCGCTGACCGGCATCGCCTTTTTGCCTGGAGGTTGCAGGGAAACAAGGCGTATTGCTTCGTTGCCAGTCGCGACAGTAATTCCTTGCTTATCGGCACTCAGAATCGTACCTGGCACAGCTTGATGATCCACCTGAATGATATCAGCCTGCCACACCTTAATATTTTTTCCGTCCACCTCAAAATAGCTCATTGGCCACGGATTAAAGGCGCGAATACAGCGCTCAATCGCAACAGCATCCATTGTCCAGTCGATACGTGCTTCATCTTTGCTGAGTTTTTTCGCATAGTTGGCAAGCGCATCATCTTGTGGTGTCGCGGTGGCGTTGCCTGTTGCGACATCTTGCAAACACTCAACTAAGGCTTGTGGCCCGAGTTGTGCCAATTTTTCATACATCGTCGCACTGGTGTCATCGGCAGCGATGGGTAACGTTGCAATGGATAACATGTCACCAGTATCTAAGCCTTCATCCATTTGCATGATGGTGACGCCGGTTTCTTCATCTCCGGCCCAAATTGCACGCTGAATTGGGGCCGCACCACGCCAACGAGGCAAGATAGAACCGTGAACATTCATGCACCCTAAACGCGGCGTATCTAGTACGACTTTAGGCAGCAGTAGACCATACGCTACGACGACCATCAGATCGGCATTGAGGGCTGCCAGTTGCTCGACTGCGTCGCCTTCTTTGAAGTTTACTGGCTGATACACAGGGATATCATGCTCAAGGGCGAGCGCTTTTACTGCGCTGGGGGTCAGTTTTTTTCCTCGTCCAGCAGGGCGGTCTGGCTGCGTATAGGCAGCAACAATTTCATGCTCAGAATCGATTAATGCCGCCAAGTGGCGGGCTGCAAAATCGGGTGTTCCGGCAAAAACAATGCGCAAAGGGGTCGTCATCATTAAGAATTCTTCTGGTTAAAACGTTTGAGCTTTTCCATCTTTTGTTTGATGCGTTGGCGCTTTAAAGGCGACAAGTAGTCAACAAACAATTTGCCATCGAGGTGGTCCAGTTCGTGTTGAATACAGATGGCAAGTAAGTCATCGGCATCAAGTTGGAAGGCGTTACCTTCGCGATTGAGTGCTTTGATTGTCACTTCAGCGGCACGAGGCACAAGACCACGCGCACCAGGTACGGACAGGCAGCCTTCTTCGATGCCGTCTTCACCACGCTTTTCAATGATCTCTGGATTAATCAGCACCATTGGTTGGTCACGCTCTTCAGAGAGGTCGATCACCACGATACGCTGATGGATATCAACTTGGGTCGCGGCAAGGCCAATCCCCTCTTCTTCATACATGGTTTCCAGCATGTCATCGACAATTTGCTGGATCTCTTTTGTTACAGCCTCTACCGGCTGTGCAACGGTGCGTAAACGCTCGTCGGGAAAGGTTAATACTTGTAATACTGACATACTGACTCAAAAAAAGATGAAGTGTGCCGAAACACACAAGACTTAGTTGGTTCAATTCTAGACATTTTCAAACCCAAATGACAGCATCAGCCAGCAAAGACTGCGAAGGAAGGGGCAGAAAATGGCACAAACGTGGCGACGCTACAGTCAATTATTTATTACATTACTATTCACCGCATTGATTTCGTGGTCAGCATCTGCGCTGACATTGAAGGATGGGCACCCAACTCAATACGTCGTTAAAAAGGGGGATACCCTTTGGGATATTTCGGCGTACTTTTTAGATAGTCCGTGGCTATGGCCACAATTATGGCAAGCTAATCCAGCGATAGAGAATCCACATTTAATTTATCCCGGTGACATACTGCATTTGATATGGGTGGATGGCCAGCCTCGCTTAAGTTCAAAAAGGCTTACCAAATTGTCGCCAACCGCCCGTGTGAGTGAGATAAAGCAGCCTATTACGGTATTGGATGATCAGCTCTTGTTACCGTTTATGGCACAGGATCGCCTGTTAGATACCAAGGCGCTATCTCTGCTGCCTCGAGTGGTAGGTAGCCAAGATGGGCGTACTTACTTAACTAGCTTTGATGATATTTTTGTTGACCAACCATTGGCAAAACAGAGTCGTTGGGGGGTTTACCGCGTGATGGAGGCCGCAGTGCGTACTGATAGCGAAGAGAAGGTTTTCCCTCTTCGTCACATTGGCAATGCTGAAATTGTGCAGCGTTTTGATAAACAGAGCATTTTAAACTTGCAGGCATCGGGGCGAGAAATACAGCAGAATGACGTTTTGCTGCCGTTAGCCTCTGAAAATGCAGAGAACTTTTTTGAACAGATGACCTTTGCGCCAGCACCATCTCCTGAGGGATTAAAGGGGCGTATTGTCGCGGATATGGATGGTTTTAATTATCAAGCGCATTATCAAGTCGTCGTCCTAGACCGGGGGTATGAGGATAACTTGGTGGCCGGGCATATTGTTGAAGTCAATGAACCGGGAGCCTTTGTGCGCAACACCAATAAAGGCTATAAATATCAGTTACGACCATCAAAGCTTAAGACCAGTGGTGAGCCATTGGGTGAGCGAGCGTTAGGGGAACTGATGGTGATCCGCCCGTATGCACACTTTAGCCTTGCTGTCGTGACGCGAGCACCTGCTCCTATTCAGGTGAATACGGCGTTCTCATCGCCTCTTTCTCGTGACTGACGCTGAATTTTGGATACGTTTGTTGGGGGTGCCACGCCTTGGTGGGCGAGGCATTCTCCGCTTGTGTCAGCGTTTATCGGAAGCGGAGTTATATCAGGCAGATGACTCTGTCTGGCTGTCAGTCGGCATGAGTGCTCTTCAAGTACAGGCCTTTCGACGTCCATTACACGCATCTCAAGTGGCTGCCTTGCAGTGGTTGAAATCTCCATCTCATCACCTTCTTCACCTCCTCCACCCTGACTACCCTTATCTATTACGGCAAATTTCTTCTCCACCTCCGGTTTTGTTTATTGATGGTGATGTTGATGCTTTAAAGCAACCACAAATTGCCATGGTGGGAAGTCGTCAAGCGAGTATAGATGGGCGCGAAGCGGCTGCTCAGTTTGCGGCTGGGCTCGTTACCGAGGGGTATGTGATAACGAGTGGGCTGGCATTGGGAATCGATGGGTATGCGCATACGGGGGCATTGGAAAACGGTGGAAAAACGATTGCAGTGTTAGGCAGTGGGTTGGCATCTATCTATCCTGCTGCACACCGCCACTTAGCGGCACAAATTCGTGAGCAAGGCGCCTTGGTGTCTGAGTTTCTGCCCAACACTCCACCGCGACCGGGTCATTTTCCACGTCGAAATCGCATTATCAGTGGCCTCTCTGTGGGCGTGTTTGTGGTTGAGGCGGCAGAAAAAAGCGGTTCTCTTATTACGGTAAAATATGCCTTAGAGCAGAATCGTGAAGTGTTTGCGCTGCCGGGTTCGGTTTTTAATCCACAAAGTCATGGCTGTCATAAGCTGATCCAAAGTGGTGCTAAACTGGTGCAAACGCCGGTCGATATTATTAACGAAGTCGGAGCACTGACGGGTTGTGCAATAAATCATCACTCGGGGGGCGATATGGACGGGAAGGTGAATGAGGAATTGCCATTTGTCCCACTGTTAGATAACGTAGGGAGTGATGCAACACCCGTTGATGTGATTGCAGACCGAGCTCAGCTGCCAGTACATGATGTTATGACGCAGTTATTAGAGCTTGAACTTCAAGGGCTGGTAACCACCGTGCCTGGGGGGTATGTTAGAACGAGGAGGGGTTGATTATGATGGATATTCTGATGTATCTGTTTGAGACTTACATCCACAGTGAAGTCGAGCTGCAGGTTGATCAAGACACCTTGTCTGATGAATTGTCTGGTGCCGGATTTCCTCAGGAGGATATCCATAAAGCTCTAAATTGGCTGGAAAAATTGGCAGCATTACAAGAGTCTCCAGAATCATCC
This sequence comes from Thaumasiovibrio clandestinus, assembly GCF_047250365.1. NCBI lineage: Bacteria > Pseudomonadati > Pseudomonadota > Gammaproteobacteria > Vibrionales > Vibrionaceae > Thaumasiovibrio > Thaumasiovibrio clandestinus. The sequence continues at coordinate 6,233 of NZ_JBLBVL010000020.1, read as the reverse complement.
TTTCAAAACGGTGCATTGACTTCAATGCGTGTATACACCGAGCTTGAGATGCAGTATTTAAACACGCAATGCCGCGGCTTTCTGCTGTTTTTAGAGCAAGTGCATGTACTGGGCGCTGAAACCCGTGAAATGGTTATCGAGCGAGTTATGGAACTCGAAACCAGTGAGTTCTACCTTGATGACTTGAAATGGGTGGTATTGATGGTGCTATTTAATGTACCGGGTCATGAAAGTGCATACCACCAAATGGAAGACTTGCTATATGAGAGCGAAAACGGCCTGCTTCATTAATTATCTTTTCAATTTGTCATGCCATCGTGGCATTGGATTATTAGCAGTGCAGCATGAACAATAAAGTTTCCCAGCCTCTTTTTTCGGCTCATGAGCATGCGCTTGATGAGCCTTGTCCTCTATGCCAACACAAGCTCGAGATGCGCTTTGGTAAGCATGGTCCTTTTTTGGGCTGCACTCACTACCCGGCTTGTGACTATGTTCGACCACTACAGCAGCACGATGGTCATGTGGTCAAAGAGCTCGGCATGCCCTGCCCCGACTGTGGTGAGGACTTGCTTCTGCGCCAAGGTCGATTTGGGATGTTTATCGGTTGCCGAGGTTGGCCTGCATGTCGCTACATAGCATCTCCCGATAAAAAAGCGGAAGAGACACACCTTGCTTGTCCGTTATGTCGTGGTGGCCACTTGGTGGAGCGACAGTCGCGTTACGGTAAAACCTTTTATGCGTGTGATGGGTACCCAAAGTGTAAGTTTGCTGCCAACAGCAGGCCAATCAAGGGGTGGTGTGAGCAGTGCGGCTTTGCTTTGCTGGTCGAGAAAAAGACCGCTAATGGAGTGAAGCGTCAATGTGCCGATCGGCGTTGTGGCTTTATTCAGCCAGACTAAAGATTTGTGCTGCGAACGGGATAGAGAAACGCCAACAGAGATGTTGGCGTTTTTTGTTGTTAACGTGGTAGTGCTGGAAATGCGTCGGCATCTAAATGCGTCCCGAGCCAGGCTAGGGTGTGCTGCAACGCATCCATATCTGTGGCACAGACATTGATATGACCCATTTTTCTCCCGGCACGTTTCTCTTTGCCGTACCAGTGAACATGGCTTTCGGTCTGCTGCAGCACGGCGGTTGGCAGTGTGTCTTCACCGAGAATATTGATCATCGCCGTCGGGCGAATTAACGTGGTTGCGCCAAGCGGAAGTCCACAGACTGCACGTAGATGGTTCTCAAATTGACAGGTTTCAGCGCCCTGCTGAGTCCAATGACCTGAATTATGTACGCGAGGCGCTATTTCGTTGACCAGCAGCTTGCCATTAACTTCAAAGAATTCGATAGCGAGCACGCCGACATAATCAAGCGCATCGGCAACAGCGCTGAACATTTCACTGGCTTGCTGCTGAACATTGTGTTGAGTGGGCTGTGCAATGGAGAGGTTTAAAACGCCATTCACATGGACATTTTCAGTGATAGGATAGACGCGAACGTTACCGTGTTTATCACGAGCCCCTACCAATGACACTTCACGACAAAACGGTACAAATTCTTCAGCAACAATTGCCTGGTTCGGTGTTTGTTGCAGAAATGCTTCGATCTCTTGCCAAGTGTCGTCGATTTGTTCTGCTGATTTTAGACGCCACTGCCCTTTGCCATCATAACCACCGAGCGCACTTTTCAGCACGAGGGGTAAACCAATGCTCTCTGCTGCTTCGATAAGATCTTGCCGAGCAGCAATGACTTGGTATTTAGCATTTGCCACATTGGCACGATCGAGCAGTGCCTTTTCAAGGCGGCGATCACCGCCGGCTTTAATGGCATCAGTGCTTGGTAAGAACTTACCGTGTTCCTCACACAGTTCCAGTACATCGTGTGGGATATGCTCAAACTCCGCCGTAATGACGTCAACGGCCTCTATTGCAGCCTCTAATGAATACGGCAACAGGTGTTGTGTTAAGGGGTGAACCACCTTTTCTGACCCAACATCATACGCGATAACGTCAATGTTAAGTGGGGCCCCCGCGAGAGACATCATTCTAGCGAGTTGGCCTGCCCCGAGTACCAATACTTTCATTACGCATCCTCTGCTGGATTAGGATGTGCAAGTACAGTATCAGTCTGCTCCTGACGGAAAGCATCGATTTTTGCCATAACATCCGCATCGTTAGTACCGATGATTTGAGCGGCCAATAATCCAGCGTTTGCTGCACCAGCATCACCGATAGCAAGCGTGCCGACAGCAACGCCTTTTGGCATTTGCACAATGGAAAGCAGTGAGTCCATTCCTTTAAGGGCACGGGATTGAACAGGAACGCCTAATACCGGTAGGCTAGTAAAGGCTGCTGTCATGCCAGGTAAGTGCGCGGCACCACCTGCGCCAGCAATTATCACTTTAAGGCCTCGCCCAGCGGCATTTTCGGCATATTCGGTAAGAAGATGTGGGGTGCGGTGGGCAGAAACGACGGTTGTTTCGTATGGAATATTGAAACGATCTAGCATATCCGCTGCATGTTGCATGGTTGGCCAATCTGACTTTGACCCCATAATAATTCCCACTTTCATCCCAAACTCCTTAAAAACATATCTGTGCATAAAGACAATCTGTGCGCATTATACGGAGATTTCGCCATAAGGAAAACGTTTGCGTACGGAAAGAATTCGCATATTTATGGAGTCATTATGCGGTAATCGCTACACTAGGCTCTGGGTGTAAACGAACAGAGGGCAGTGATTTTGGATAAGCTATTGCAAGCAGTTGATGCATTACACAAAGGACAGGTTATTGCTTATCCGACTGAGGCGGTATTTGGGGTTGGCTGTGATCCTGATTGTGGCAAGGCAGTACAGCGTTTGCTGACCTTGAAACAGCGCTCGGTTGATAAGGGGTTAATACTGATTGCGTCAGATTATGCGCAGTTAAAGAATTATGTTGATGATAGTGCCCTGTCAGAGCAACAACGAGAGGCGATATTTGCCACTTGGCCAGGCCCTGTAACTTGGGTGATGCCAGCAAAGCCATCTGTCCCTTCTTTTCTTACTGGGCGGTTTGATACGATCGCGGTGAGAGTGAGCGATCATCCACTAGTGCAGGTCTTGTGTCGAACCTACGGTAAACCGATCACTTCAACCAGCGCCAACCTGACTGGGGAGCCTCCTTGCCGAACGGCGGCTGAGGTGCAAGCGCAGCTTGGTGATAAGGTCGTACTCTTGAATGGGGAAACTAGCGGACGGTTAAATCCCTCGGAAATACGGGATGCGTTAACTGGTCAATTATTTCGACAAGGATAGATAATAAATGACAACCTCAGTAGATAAAGCGGCAGTTAAGGATTTTTTACTTTGTCTTCAAGATGAAATTTGTCACGCGTTGGCCGCTCAAGATGGCGTAAAATCGTTTGAAGAAGATGCGTGGCAACGAGGGCCAACTGAGAAACTGGGCGGCGGCGGTCGCAGTCGGGTTTTAAGGGATGGCGGGGTTTTTGAGCAAGCTGGCGTAAATTTCTCTCATGTATTTGGCGATCAAATGCCATCTTCTGCCACGGCTCATCGGCCCGAGTTGGTGGGACGCCGCTTTGAGGCGATGGGGGTTTCGTTAGTCATACACCCGCACAATCCCTACATACCAACATCTCATGCTAATGTCCGCTTCTTTGTTGCGGAAAAAGAGGGCGAAGACCCAGTTTGGTGGTTTGGGGGTGGCTTTGATCTGACACCGTTTTATCCTTTTGATGACGATTGTCAGCACTGGCATCAAGTGGCAAAAGCACTTTGTGCGCCATTTGGTCATACGGTTTATTCCGAGCATAAAGCATGGTGCGATAAGTACTTCTATCTCCCCCATCGTGACGAAACGCGCGGTGTGGGTGGTTTGTTCTTTGATGATCTCAATCAATGGGGCTTTGCGACGTGCTTTGATTATATCAAAGCAGTTGGTCAGGGATACATCGAGGCTTACACGCCAATTGTTGAGCGACGAAAATCGTTAGCTTATGGTGAGCGTGAGCGACAGTTTCAACTATATCGGCGTGGACGTTATGTGGAATTTAATCTTGTCTATGATCGCGGCACCCTGTTTGGGCTACAAAGTGGTGGGCGAACCGAATCTATTCTGATGTCGATGCCTCCTTTAGCGCGCTGGGAGTATGCTTACCAACCGATTGAAGGTAGTGAGGAGGCGCGGCTTTATCAAGACTACTTAAAGCCTCGAGAGTGGTAAGTCGAGATAAGCAATGTTAGTGTCATGGTATTGAATAAGAACAGGACGTTAACATGGATCTTTATCGGGTATACGGTAACCCCATCACACAAAGTAAATCCCCTTATATTCATACTCTGTTTGCTCGGCAGACTGGGCAAGCAATGCAATATGAGGCAGAGCTAGCTGAAGATAAATCTACATTTATTCGCTCATTAGATCGTTTTTTTGCTGCAAATGGCAAAGGGTGCAATGTCACTGCACCATTCAAAGAAGACGCATTCGAGTATGCCACTCAGCTAACTTTGCGTGCCCAATTAGCTGGCGCAGTGAATACGTTAAAGAAATTGGATGATGGCGGTATCCTTGGTGATAACACGGATGGTGAAGGGTTGGTTCAGGATCTCATTAATCACCATGTTGACTTACAAGGACGACGAATCCTTCTGTTAGGGGCTGGAGGCGCAGCGAGAGGCGTGGTATTGCCGATGTTGAATCAACACCCCGAATCAATAACGATTGCCAACCGTACCGAAGAAAAAGCCCATGTGTTAGCCAAACTATTTGCTGAGCACGGGCCGGTTCAGGGCTGTGGCTTGGCCGCATTGTTAAAGCCAGAGTTTGATATCATTATTAACTCTACCTCTGCGGGACTGTCTGACAGTATTCCAGCGATCAGTGATTCCCTCATCCATCCCAAAGTTGTTTGTTACGATATGGTCTATCGAGCGGAGCCTACGGCATTTAACCAATGGGCGACTAATCTTGGTGCAGCGAAAACCATTGATGGCTTAGGGATGTTGGTTGGTCAGGCTGCAGAAAGCTTTTTAATCTGGCGAGGGTTACGACCAGGGACAAAGCAAGTGTTACGAGAGTTACGTCGTTTACTACAGTGTTAATTGAGATATAGAAAATGAACCAGTCGATATTATTTCCAGATATTCAGTCGTATGACTCCGAGATAAAAGCGGTACGCTTTCCTGCTCAACAGCAAGGCGCATTGATTGAATGTTGGGTGAGTTTGCGTTGGCTAGAAAAGGCGTTAGGTCAACCTTGCGCAGGGGAAGCCGCAATTATGGCGGCTTTCAATGCGTTGCGCTTCGATATAGAAGAAGAAATAGAGGCATTAATCGAAGAAGAGGCCTACAACGCAAAAGGCGAGGTTGCTTTAGCCTGACGCCTCGTTGAGATACTCATCTTTTAGTACTACGTAGTTATTTGCTGACTGACGAAGAAAGGTTAACTCTTTATCAGTTAAAGCGCGCGCTGGCTTTGCAGGGCTACCCACATAGAGAAAGCCGCTAGTGAGAGTTTTCCTTGGTGGAACGAGGCTCCCTGCTGCCAGCATTACATCATCTTCGATGATTGCTCCATCGAGGACGATAGATCCCATGCCAATTAAAATACGATTCTTCAATATACAGCCATGTAGCGTGGCATGATGCCCAACGGTAACATCATCGCCAATATATAAAGGGAAACCTTGGCTATCCTCTTCGGATGTTCGCGTTACGTGTAAGATGGAACCATCTTGGATATTGCTGCGTTGACCTATCGTGATGCAATTAACATCGCCTCGGATAGAAACTAATGGCCAAATGCTGCTGTCATCCCCTACCCTGACTTGTCCTATAACAACGGCACTACTATCAAGGTATACACGCTGGCCAAGTAGTGGATAGTTATTTTTATAAGGTCTTACGTTTGTTTCCATGCCTATTCCCTCCATTTTTTTAGGTTTATATAATCAAAAATAGCATTTTTAGCCTATAAATCTAGCATAGTGAGCGAAATGTATTCGAACGAACCAGTGTTTTATCAAAAGGTGTGAAAAACGCTTGCCAGTGTGATTTTGATCTCTATAATGCCGCCTCATCGACACGGAATGCAGCTTTAGAAGCAAGTCATTATGTCGATAAGCAGTTTGGTAACATTGAAAATTAAATTGATAAAGTGTTTGACACAACAGTTTAATTGTATAAAATGGCCAACCTGTTCGAAACAAGAGGTGAAAGCCTTGAAAGCAAAAGTTTCGACA
>NZ_JBLBVL010000019.1:0-75906 GCF_047250365.1 Thaumasiovibrio clandestinus | reverse complement strand
ATACGCTCTATTATCATGCTACTACTACAATCTAGTGTGCCAACCTAAAAAATACCCCCAAACATAATGCTTGAGGGTATCATTCAACAGATTATATGTTTAGCTGAACTGTGTTAGCTCTTAAGTTTTTAAGAGCAGGGAGCTTTATCGCCCGGAGGGGTGATACATATTGGTTGCGTGCCAACGCTTTTCGATTCATTCTTGTCGTTTATAAACTCAAGGAACAAATAATAAAACTCATCAGAGGCAAGCTGGCTTGTTGGCACTAACCCATCGTTGATGTACGACGGTAAGTTTAATGAGTAAGTGATCTCACCTGACACGCCACCAATCGTCTCGGACACAATGTCAAACTGTTGCCCCGTGCCTTGACCTGTGTAATCTTGTCGAAGAGCCCAAGAGCCTTGTTCAAGTCGACGTAGGTATATCTTAACGCCGTCCGGAACCTTACTGTTAGAGCTTGCATGGTAGTTAAACGTCACCTCCATTGCTTGGTCGATAGGATTCGCGCGTGTTTTGTATTTCCAGTCATTGTCTAAACTAATTTGGATATCAGTATAGTTCTCAACATCTAGTGATATAGAATCCGTTATATTCCCTTGCACATCACTTCCATTTGCTGTTGCGACAATATCAACTTGGCCAGCGCTCACACCATATACGACACCTTGGCTATCGACAGTGGCAATGTTGGAATTAGAGGTTTTCCAAGTGACACTCTCATCATCTGGTTTTTCAGCCGGATCGCTAGACTCTAATTTTGTTGTTAGAGAAATATTGTTCCCCACGTAGAGGGGGTCATTATTGTCATTTATCTCGATCCCAGTTACGTAAATTGGGCTGAAATTACCAACCAAAACTTGTATTTCTGCAGAGACATCCGGCGATTTATCTGATGTTATTGTGATTGTCACTTCTCCCTCTAAATGTGCCGTAATTATGCCATTGTAATCTACTGAGGCTATAGATTGATCGCTGGATACATAGTTAACAGCTGGATTAGCATTAAGTGGCGTGAATGTGGGTAGCACGGCATAGTTATCGCCGATGCGTAACTTTTTCTCAGAGCGCTCCAGCTCAATCGCGGTTGGTACAGGAGCCAAACCATCTTTTGTCCTAAGTGTTCCGTTCAGACTGGGCTTTACAAATGACACCGTTTCACCATTGCGCCAAATGACGGTTGCTTTGTTGATTTGTTCATAGTTGCCTAAACCAAAATGAGTTAGATTCATAACACTTTGCGAAAACACTTCACCACGAGAACCAACTCGGTGCGTTGGAGTAGTACCAGATGCAGTTTCTAACACAACGCGAGCACCAAGTGGATCGATATTGGCAAAAGGGCTGTAGCCCACATCAATATTAATATAATTGCCGACATCGGTGGTCGCGTTTTCGTACAAGTACCACATGCCTTCTTCATTGCTACCGTTTAGAAGATCTACTTTACCGTTTCGGGAAAAATCGAATGCCTGACCCATATCACCATGCCCTTGGTCACTTGCATCATGAGCTCCATGGATTGTAGTGGTTTCAAAGTAATCGTTTCCTGTGTTGACTAATAGTAAGTCAGATATGCGCTCTTTAAGAAAACCATAACGGTGTATAAATAGATCGTTATAGCCATTGTTGTTGAAATCAGCATAGGTTACGCCCCAATGGTTGCCTCCTAGTGGTAGGTTCCACTCTTGTGTTGCGTCAACGAAGCGGTCTCCTTTATTAATGAGTAATACATCGTTGTTGTTGCGGTTTGTTGGGGACCACTCAGTGTTTACACTGGTTACATTTTCCAGTGTAAAAGACACATTCCAATAAACATTTTGGTTTCTAACCCACTCAGCTTTCCACTTACCTTCTCCTATATAACCGATGTAAATGCCGTTTTCATCTCGTATTTCCGGGAATCCATTGGCTTCAACTGGTGAAATGTCAAGTGAGTGGGGCGCATCTTTCATATCCGGGTGGAGTTGACTTTCTTGAAAGCCTGTTGCATAAACCCAGTGCTTTTCTTTGGAATTACCTAGGAAAATAGGATATCCGTCATTATATTGACGATAGACTAAATCTAGTTCATGGAGAGTGATAGGGGCGTCAATGTCGGCTGTCATTTCAACTAATGTACGACCTGTTTCACCGTCATCTCGAATGTCTAACCGACGGCTTGCGGGGTTAAAATCATAGGACTTACGAGACATTTGATATTCAGGCAGGCCGCGTGACAAATAAATATCAAACAATCCATTATTGTTAAGATCTACTTCTGCCGCTGCTTGCACTTGGAACAGGTTACGAGCACTTTCTGGCAGCCATTCCTCGGTAACATTGGTAAATGTAAAATCGCCATTGTTTTTCCACAAGGTCGTTGGAGAAAATAGAAGAAGATCCTGTTTTCCATCATTGTCAAAGTCCAACACGAGGACTCTTTCTGCTTGTGTGGATTCTATGCCGGCTACGCGGACTTGATCAAAAGTACCATCGCCATTGTTCTTGTAAAAGAGCTGAACCGGGCCGTCATAATTAGGTGTTGTCGCATTTACGAGTACTAGGTCCAATAATCCATTGTTGTTAAGATCAACGAAGCGGGGTGAACGGCCACGTGCAGGGGTATTTATACCGCCGTTATTCGGTACTTGTACAAAGTTGCCACCTTCATTTTTGAATAAAATATACGACGATGGACTTGTGCCATTGGCACCGCCCATTGCCAACATGAGATCCAGATTGCCATCTCCTGTGTAATCACCTAAAGCAGTGCCGTGGTAGTCTTGTGCGTAAGGAAATAACGCTTGGATGTCGACGGTATTTCCAGAGTGATTCGTCATCACTTGAGGAGCGATATAGTTGTGATTATTGAGAATAGCATCATAAAAACCATTGCCATCGATATCACCAACGGAAGGACCGCCATATTTGTAAGTAACGTTTGTATCTAGACCGATTTCATCGGAGCTATCTGTAAATTCAGGGAGCGTTACTCCTTCTAATGGTGTGGCTGTAAATGTTTTAACGCGGACAGACCCCGTTCTAACAGCGATGGTAAATGGTGTTTCATCTTTCGTTTGAGTTTCAACATTGCTTAGTTTGGTGATCAGACGAAGAGAGTGCTCGCCGGAGCTCGGAATATCAACTTGATCCAGCAATATACGATTACCTTGTAATACCGAAATAGATGCATACGCAGAGTCGATAACGACATCAATCTCAAACACCTGTGGTAAGTTAGGTGATTGAACGTCGACATTCACGTTGATATTTTTTCCAACTTCAACCGTTGTCGGTAGTGTTACCTGGTTATCTGGTTGATCATCAGGTAGAAAATCACTGTTATTCGAACTACTTTTGCAGCCCAATGCAGTGCTAATGGCTAGTGCTAATAGTCCGTAGCCAATGTCTTTTCCTGTTAATGACATTTTATTTCCTTATGTTAAGTAGTTATGTCACTAATTTAGCTCTTTCAGTATAATTGGTCTGTGATCCCTGTCTTTTGGTTGACTAATATTGGTTATGCATTAGCTTTAAGTGTGATATAGATCGCTCTGCTGGTTGGATGTTATCTGTTTTTGATTTTTATGTGGGTGTTTGTTGGAGTTGAAGGGACTTTTAACCCAATGCCACCTAGATTTAGAACTAAGAAGGATGTCGTTTTGTTCAACCAATTTTGAGTGTGATTTTCAATACATAAAAGGTGGCAAGTGAAAATGAAACGTTATCAAATGTACGTCGGTGGTGAGTGGGTTGACGCAAAAAATGGGCAAGTCGATACGGTTATCAGTCCTTGCAATGAAGACGTTATAGCCGAAATTCAGAATGCAGACGAAACGGACGCTGAGCGAGTATTATTGGTTGCTAAGAACGCTCAATTTGAATGGAAAAAGCGGCCAGCCAAGCAACGAGCCGATGTACTTCGTCGCTTTGCTCAGTTGATTCGTGACAATAAGCAAAGATTGGCAAGGCTTTTGGTTATAGAGCAGGGTAAATTGCTTAAGGTGGCGTTGGGCGAAGTTGAAGTAACGAGTACCTTTATTGAGTATGCGTGTGACTGGGCTCGTCAGATGGATGGTGACATTGTTCAATCAGACAATGAAAATGAACAGATTCTGATTCACAAAATTCCACGTGGCGTAGTTGTTGCTATTACCGCTTGGAATTTCCCATTGGCTCTTGCTGGGCGTAAAATCGGCCCTGCGTTGGTTGCGGGTAACACTATTGTTGTTAAGCCAACATCCGAGACGCCTTTAGCGACACTCGAATTGGCGTATTTAGCTGAGCAGGCTGGTATACCAGCTGGTGTCTTAAATATCGTAACAGGAGGCGGCCGTACTTTAGGAAATGCGTTAGTTGGACATAGATTCACCAATATGGTCTCTATGACCGGAAGTACGCCAGCGGGTCAGTCAATTATTCAAGCATCGGCAAGCAATATGGCTCACGTACAACTTGAGCTTGGAGGTAAGGCGCCATTTATCGTTATGGAAGATGCAGATCTTGAATCCGCTGCGATAGCAGCGCTGCATTCGCGTTTTGACAACTGTGGTCAGGTATGTACCTGCAATGAACGTATGTATGTACATAACAACGTCTATGATGAGTTTATGCGTATCTTTATGGCGAAAGTGGAAGCGATCAAAGTTGGAGACCCAATGGACCCTGCGAGTGACATGGGGCCTAAGGTGAATGCTAGAGAGCTAGCGCATATGGAGGAGCTAGTAGCGCAAGCAGTTAATGAAGGTGCAACGCTTTTGTATGGTGGTCAACGCGTTCGAGGTGAAGGTTTTGAGAAAGGTTTTTGGTTCCAGCCAACTGTCCTTACTGATGTAACTCAATCTATGACAATTGTTCATGAGGAAGCGTTTGGGCCGATCCTTCCAGTTATCAAATTTGAGAGTTTTGAGGAAGTGTTGGGTTATGCCAACGACAGCGATTATGGCTTGGCTGCAATGGTCTTCACGCAGAATATGAAGTATGTAAGTCGATTGCTACGAGAGCTTGAGTCAGGAGAGGTCTATATTAACCGTGGGCATGGAGAGCAGCATCAAGGCTTCCACAATGGATATAAACTGAGTGGTACCGGAGGCGAGGATGGTAAGTATGGTTTTGAACAATACCTAGAAAAGAAAACTTTCTATATCAATTACAATTAATTCAAACGAAGAATGAACCAAAGCGGCCAATAGGCCGCTTTTTTTATATCAAGTAGATGCTCATTTGGTTAACGATTGATTGATGTTTGTAACCCAATGATACAAGTTGATTGCATATCCATTGCGTGAATCAGTTTATGGTGTAACTGTTATTATGTTGGCATCACAGTTTATTGATTTATAATGCCTTTTTATGAGGGTGGTTCTGTGAGCTAGTCCCTGTTTCTTGCTATTTATCGTACGCAAAATGCGGTATCGGTCAAATATTATCGCTTAAATTTCAATGTCACGACAGAATTGTTAGATGCATCACTAAAAATTGGGTGACCAATGTGTAGAATTGTCGATGTTATGTAGTAATTGGTAAAACAGTGGGGTGTTGTTCAGTAAGTTTTGAGCGATGATATTAGTATAGAACACATTAATTGTATGACTTTTATGGGTAAAAAAATGAAAAGGAAACTTCTTCAATTATCTATTGTTGCTGTCGCCATTAGCGCGGTATGTTCACCAGCAATGGCTGGTGACGCAACGTATGTTGATGGTCTTAAGTACTCTGGCTATGGTCGTGGAGCCATTGGTGCTACGAATGATAGACTACTCAGCCGTGAGTCAGAAAAAGCTGACAACGGAATGAATATCATTCAAACGGCTGGAAACCCTTATAAACCAACAGGCTCTCTTGGTAATCGTGGTAGCCAGGCTGAACTTCACTTTGATTATGGCGTGAATGCTAATGATATGAATTGGGTGACACATGTCAACCTATTCACCGGTGCTCGTGAGTTTAATGACCCCGGTCGCCCTGCATCAAATTATTTGTATCTAGATGAGTGGTGGGTCCATGGAACGGGTGTAATTGAATCAAATCCTAATGCTGCACTTTGGATGGGTAAGCGTTATTACGGACGTTATGAGGGAAGGCTTAACGGATTTCAGCATGTGAACTCTGATGGAACGGGGGTGGGCATCGACAATTGGGATCTTGGCTTTAGTAAGTTCAATATTGCGGTTGTCAAAGATGGCTTTGGGAAACATACCAACAAGTTCTGCACGGAATGGAATCAAAGTGATTGGAGCTGTACCAGTGAGAATGGTTGGGGTGGGTCGTATTTTACTATGACGTCAAAGCTTCACGGGATTGATGTGACGGACGATATCAAAGCTGATGTGTTTGGTTCATATCGAACGTATTTTGGCTCTGATAAAGATATGCGTGCCCATGAAGGCAATGGCGTTTATGGCTTATCAGCTAAAGAAACACACCCTGATGGATACCAAATTGGATTTGCTCTAAAGCAAGGCCAGTGGGAAGGCTTTAATGAATTTGTCGTACGCTACGGAAATAAAATGCCAACGTCGAGTACACAAAGTTGGTTGCACATTCCGAGTTATCAAATTGGCGGCTTTTTCCAAGGGATGCAAGAGTTTGGCGAGCATTATCGATTGGAGTATCAATGGTCTCATGAGTCTGCGGTCTATAACGATAACGTAAATACTGCGTCAGTGAATAACGACCTTCCATATGACTCTACCACTTGGAATCAAGGTGTTTTACGAGGCACTTATAAGTGGAACCAGCGCTTTTCCACAAAGATAGAGCTTGCTTATGACCAGATGGATTTTGACGTAAAAGGCGGTAAGGGCGATAGCGGCACTAACTCATCCTATAAAATGACGTTGGCTCAAGATATTCACATTGGTGGTAATTACTGGGACCGTCCCGTGATTCGATTCTTTGCTACTTACGGGAAGCTGGATACAGAGACAACCGCTTATTCAAACCTTTCTTCGTGGCGTTCTGAAAATTCAATTCGTTTTATAGATTCTGTTGGTCAACGAGACGCAACTACGGTTGGTGTAATGTTTGAAACCTGGTGGTAATGATCTCATCGCGGTAATCAAACTGGATACCGCAACCTTCATCTCTTTAGGATATTAATGATGAACACAAGTAAAACTAAAATAGCTGTTATGCTATCTACTATTTTGGTCGCTGCGTATGGCTGTAAATCGACTCCAACATCTGATGTGAGTTTCGGTGATAATGGTGCAGAACTTGCTGCGACATACCCTGACTTTGAAACTGATGCGTTCTTTAAGTCATCGGCAACGGACCATGCGATAGCAAAAATGGTTTCTGGCACCGGTGTAACTGCTGGAGATAAAGCGATTCAAGTTGATTTTGAATCTGTTTCTGACGCTAACAAATATAAATATTGGCCGAATGTTAAGTTTTTCCCAGAATCTGGCGCTTGGAACTGGAACTCTAAAGGAAGCCTGAAAGTCGATGTGACTAACCCAACGGATAAAGCGGCTAATATTATCTTCAAGTTGGTGGATAACGTGGGTCAAATGGGGGCTGAAACCAACCAACTCAACTATGCGGTAAATATTCCTGCTGGTGAAACTCAAACTGTTGAAATGTTGTTCAATGGCGGTTTGCGCAAACTGGATGGTTACTGGAATGGTGACAACCTCAATCTGCGTAAATTAGCAGAGTTGCAAGTTTTTGTTCAAGGGCCTATTGATGCTCAAACCATCATTTTAGATAACCTTGAATTGGTGAATGCAACGGGAGACTTTATTAGCGCCGAAGAACAAGTCATTGATGTTGGTCCGGTTCCAACCATTGCTGCCATCACGAACTTTGAGAATGGCGAGAAAACTTTTGTTAGCAAGGAACGCAGTAATGCAACGGCGGCAAAAGTGGTCAAAACTACCGAAGGCGCGGGCTTAGAGGTTGATTTTTTTGCAACAAATGCGTATCCGAATATCACATTTATGCCGGAACAGCCTTGGGATTGGTCTAAAGAGGGTGATTTTAACTTAGCATTTGATATCGAAAACCCGACTGATGACGCAGTGCAAATGTTTGTTCGTGTCGACCAAGCAGAAAACTCTAATTGGGGTGGTACGGCTGATGGGGTTAAAGACAGTATGTCTAGTTACATGACATTACTGCCCGGGAAAAAAAGTACCTACTACATGTCTCTGCGTCAATTGAGTGAACATGTTGTCTCTGGCATGCGAAGTGAACCGCCAAAGTTATCATATGATGCGCAGGCGATAAGCTGGGGCTGGGGTGAAAGCAATCTTGATATTGCGAATATCCATAGCGTCCAACTTTACCTTCAAAACCCAACAAAAGACTCGAAGATCGTCATTGACTCTATTCGCTTGGTACCTAATTTAGATGCTGATACGTCTAGATATACAGGTATTGTGGACAAATATGGTCAGTTTACAGGTGATGATTGGGAAGAAAAAATTCATTCGGATGAGCAGCTGAAGAGTGCGGGCCAAGAGGCGTTAGCTAACTTAGGTAATGTACAGCCAATGGCTGACCGCTGTAAATTTGGAGGATGGAAAGATGGCCCTCGACTTGAAGCTACAGGATTCTTCCGTACAGAAAAAGTGGATGACAAATGGACACTGGTAGACCCAGAAGGCTGCATGTTCTTCATGACGGGTTTGGACAATGTGCGAATGGATGACACTGTGACCATCACGGGTATTGATTTTGACGACCCTAAAGCAAGACAAGGTGGTCACCTTGCGTCGAAGCTTCGTCATTCGATGTTTGAGTGGTTGCCTGAAGATGACGATCCGTTAGCAGCTAACTATGGTTACGCTGGATACGTTCACTCCGGTGCACTTAAGCAAGGGGAAGTGTTTAGCTTTTATCGTGCCAATCTGATGCGCAAGTATGACACAGATAAAGAAAGTGCAATGAAGATCTGGAAAGATGTAACGTTAGATCGCATGGTGGATTGGGGTTTCACCACTCTGGGTAACTGGATTGATCCAATGTACTTTGGTTCGGAACGTGTCGCGTATGAAGCACATGGTTGGATTTACGGAGACCATAAACGCATCAGTACTGGCAACGATTATTGGGGACCAATTCATGATCCGTTTGATCCAGAGTTCAAGAACAGTGCACGTGATATGGCAAACGAGGTGGCTTCTCGTGTGAAGGACGATGACCAATGGCTCGTAGGTGTGTTCGTTGATAACGAAATTAGTTGGGGCAACGTAATGAACGAAGCAAACCACTTCGGTCTTATTGTGAATGCCCTGTCTTATGATGTTAAGGACAGCCCAGCGAAGAATGCTTTTTCAGAATATCTTAAGTCTAAGTATTCAACAGTAAGTGCTTTGAACGCGGCATGGGGTAGCAATATCGCATCGTGGGCTGAGTTTGATAGGTCATATGACTACCGCGCATCGCTCACTTCTGGTATGAGAGCTGACTATTCGGATATGTTGCAAATGCTATCTGAACAGTATTTCTCGATTGTTCGCACGGAAATTAAACATGTACTTCCGAATCACCTCTATCTTGGTGCTCGATTTGCAGACTGGGGGGTAACTCCAGAGATTGCTCGTGGTGCAGCTAAGTATGTTGATGTCATGAGCTATAACCTTTATGCCAATGATCTTAACGATGGTAAGAAGGCGCACTGGAAAAACCTACTTCCTGAGTTTGACAAGCCAAGCGTGATTGGTGAGTTCCACTTTGGCGCTGTGGATACAGGCCTGTTCCATGGTGGTATTGTGACTGTTTCAAACCAAAAAGAGCGAGCTGAAATGTATACCAACTATATGGATAGCATCGTGGAAAATCCATACTTCGTCGGAGCACACTGGTTCCAATACCTTGACTCTCCAGCAACAGGGCGTGCATGGGATGGTGAAAACTACAACATTGGCTTTGTAACTATAGCTGATGAACCCTATGTAGAGCTTATTGAGGCAGCGAAGCAGTTTAATGCTGATCTTTACACAAAGAGATTTGGGAAATAAGTGAAATCAAGAGTCGGTAAACTTTACCGACTCTTGTTGACAAAAGGATTAAGGTAATGAAAATAATGAAGGTTAGTTTATTAGCTGCACTGATCGGATTATCAGGGAGTGTGTATGCTGCAGAAACGGTCGTTGAATCTTTTTCTGGTTGGGATGTTGGTGCGACGGTAGATAATGATTCAAATGTAGCTAATGTGGTATCTGATGAGTTCTCGAGTGACAACGATGGTCAGTCATGGAAAATAACGTTCACATCTACTTTCCAGGGTAACACGATATGGGGAGACTGGGATTGGTCGAACGAAAAAACGTTTAAGGTAGATGTCCTAAATAAAACAGCTTCAGATCAAGAGGTTATAGTAAAGCTCATTGGAAAAGGCACCGACTGGACTGAATCTTACAACCTGTATGGTGGTGCAACATTATCTTCAAGCGATGAGGCACAAACAGTAGAAATTGATTTGGATGCTACCACTGCAGGAGAAAATTTTTCAAAGACCGGCGTTGGTGGTATTCAAGTAATGCTTGGTGCTGACCCGACGCAAACCGTAGATATCTATTTTGACAATATTCGCGTGGATGACGGCGTTGACGAACCCGAAGCACCGGGTGGGCAAGATCCTGATTATGTTGTTATAGAGTCTTTTGGCGATTATGAGCTTGGGTACGTCATTGATGATGCAGCTACATCAGATAGCAATATGGTTTCTGGTGATTACTCTAGCGACAATGATGGAAAGTCATGGAAAGTAGACTATAGTGACGCATACCAAGGCACAAGTATGTGGGGTGAATGGGACTGGGGTGAGCACAAGACCTTTGAGTTCGATGTGATCAACAATTCAGGTGAGACGGTAGACGTTGTGATTAAGCTAATTGCTCAAAATACAGACTGGAGTGATGCTTACAATTTGTATGGTGGTGCAACACTCGATTCGAGTACTGAGCCTCAAACTATTCAGGTTGACTTGGATTCATCGGTTGCCGGTGCAAACTTCACCAAAGGTGCCGTGGGTGGTATTCAGTTTATGTTAGGCAAAAAGCCAACGACGGGCGTTTCAGTTTACTTCGATAACATTCGCGTCTCGGGTGACGAAGAAGGAACGCTTCCACCAAATCCAGATAATCCAGTATACATTAATGCAGGTAGTGTTGGAGGCATAGCTCTTCTTACCCTAGCTCTTTTTGGTCTATTCCGCCGTAAATATTAATAAAAAATAGAGGCAGTTTTCTAGCTGCCTCTAATTAGTACTCTACCGCTATAGTTCCTTTTTATTACTCCTATTTTTTTATCTGTGGACTCTCGTATGCTGTATAGAAAGGCGCTGTCCGCGTTTGCAATTATGTCGTTTGTTATTGTCTCACTTGTTTCTGTCCCTGCTTTGGCGGAGATTCGTACACCGATGACCTTTCCGGGTAGAGATGATCTCATCTATGACATTATTCACTTGGCTCTAGAAAAATCGAATGCGCCTCAATCTCTTATTCCCTCTAGCGAGTATTACTCTGATGCACGATTAGTTGAAGAGGTAAGAAATGGGGATGTTGATCTAATTTGGGCTGGCGCATCAACCGAATTACAATCACAATTAAAAGCGATAAAAATACCAATTTTCAAAGGCCTATCCGGATATAGAACATTTGTTATTGAGCGCTCTCAGCAGAAGTTATTTGATAATATAACGAATCTTGAGCAGCTTAAGGCAAGAACCGCTGGATTAGGACGATTCTGGACTGACACATTAATACTTGAAGCCGCAGGGATCACAGTAATCAAACCTGTGAAAGCGGATAGCCTCTTTTATATGCTAGATGGACACCGATTTGACTACTTGCCGTTAGGCGTTCACGAATCGCAGGGGGTAGTAGATACTCAGCAAGCTGACGGCCTTAATTTAGTGTTAGAAAGTAAGCTATTACTAAAATACCCATCGGCTATGTACTTCTATGTAGAAAAAAACAATCAACAGCTTTATGACTTATTAAATAGTGGTCTCGAAAAAGCTATCAGTGATGGGTCTTATGATGAGTTGTTTTACCGTTCAGAAATAATAAGAAAAACTATTATAAATAGCAATATAAATGGTAGGAGGGTGATTGAAATCAATAACCCATTCCTTCCCGACGATATGCCTTTGCATCGTGAAGAACTGTGGTTAGATACTGAACGTTAGATAGGAAAGTACAAAATGAAGCAAAGCTTAAGTAAAACTCTCACTTTATTTCTATTTCTTATTGGGAGTATGGGAATTCTTGTTGGAAGTGGCTTATCTTATTGGAACGTGAAAGAACGTTTAGAACTAAATCACGATGAAGAAGTCACCGCGAAAATTCAGCTAGCTGAGGCCGCACTCGTTGAGGCTATTTTTGTTTACGACTTTGAACAAGCCCAAGCGATAGTGGATGCGTTGGTGATGACGGAGGCAGTTAGCTACATCAATGTTGTCGATCAGCGCAGTAAACCTATTGCTAATACTGGAGCGACAAATAGCCGTCTTTCGACACTATCGCACAGAGTTAAACGAGGTGGCGATGTTATCGGGGCAATCGAGCTTCAGTTTGATTCAAGTTATATCAACGAGAGATTGATGAATGAAATTACAATGATGGCAGCAAGTATCGCGCTTACTCTTGTGCTTGTTATTGTTGCTATCTATTTCTTTATGCGAACTATAGTTATCCGTCCTATTAATGATGTCTCTACTTCTTTGTACAAACTGTCCTGTGGTGCAGCGGACCTGTCTCAGCGCATACCTACAAAGCATGACAATGAAATTGGAAAATTAACGAATAATTTCAATCTGCTTATGGATAATCTGACAGATATGTTAACTCAAGTGGCTGACGTGAGCGGAAATATAGATGACATTTCAAATGTATTGTCTGCTTCCGTTGAGCAGTCAAGAAGAGATGTGTTATCTCAACAAACAGCTATGCAATCCGCTGTAACCTCATTGGAGGAAATCAGTGCATCTGCAGATGAAGTCTATCGTAACGCTGAAACAACCCTAGACCAAACGCAACAGGCGCTTTCCTATTCTCATAATGGTGTTGAAATGGTAATCCAGAATGGAGGGTTGGCTACTCAGCTGTCAGAGCAAATAACTGATACAGCTGAAAGTATCGACGTTTTGATTCGATCTTCAGAAGATATCGGCTCTGTAGTTGAAGTTATTCTGAATATAGCGGAACAAACAAATCTATTAGCGTTAAATGCGGCGATTGAAGCCGCTCGAGCGGGAGAGCAGGGAAGAGGTTTCGCCGTAGTTGCCGATGAGGTAAGAGCGCTTGCGCAGAAAACACAAAACTCAACGTCAGAGATAGAGAGCATCGTATCTAACCTACAAACTAATGCAAAGCACGCCTCA
This sequence comes from Thaumasiovibrio clandestinus, assembly GCF_047250365.1. Classification (NCBI taxonomy): domain Bacteria; kingdom Pseudomonadati; phylum Pseudomonadota; class Gammaproteobacteria; order Vibrionales; family Vibrionaceae; genus Thaumasiovibrio; species Thaumasiovibrio clandestinus. The sequence continues at coordinate 62,588 of NZ_JBLBVL010000019.1, read as the reverse complement.
AAATCTATGCAATCTAGCCTCGGTTCGTCGCAAGAGGTAATGAAAGCGGCAACGTCATTGACCACAATACTTGAAACGATTTCTGCGAATATTAAGGCGATTAGTAGTATGAATGGTGAAGTTGCAGTAGCGACTAAGCAGCAGAGTCAGGTCACAAAGATGGTCGTAATGAACATCGATGAACTTAACACTCTCTCGGGATCAATTGCTAGCAGTTCCAATGATCTTGAAGACAAAACAGAAGAGCTAAATCGTTTTAATATTGAGCTGAACCAAAGTATAAGCCGATTTAATATGTAGTTAAAACTAGGTAGTGGAGGGAGATGATACGGTAATATTTTTTTGACATGTTTACCATGTGAAGATCTTTGTTAAATTGTAAGTCATTAAATTTATTGGCAGCCAAGGTAGTAAAAAAGGGGCGAACTATTGCAGTATTTAGGTTTCTGTCCTCTAAAATTATAAATTGCGAGAACAACAATGATAGGAATACAAACGAAGAAATTAATTTCGGTTAGCGGGCTGTTTTTTATAGTAGCTTGTTTTTCTGGGCTTAGTTATGGCTCGGAATCGAAAGTAGAAAAGATACTGGGCGATTTAACCTTGGAAGAGAAAATTGGTCAACTAAACCTGATTAGTATTGAAGGGCAACCCACTCAAGAACAGGTTGAGCTTATTAAATCAGGCTTGGTTGGCAGCGTTATTAAGTCCCATGGTGTTGCGGATATCCGACGAATTCAAGATATCGCTGTTAATCAGTCCCGAAGTGGCTTGCCAATACTATTTCAAGAAGATGTCATCCACGGGTATAAAACGATAGCTCCAGTTCCATTGGCAGAGGCTGCTAGTTGGGATATGGATGCTATCAGGCGTTCCGCTGCAGTCGCAGCACGAGAAGCGGCTGCCTCAGGTATCAATCTAACTTATGCACCCATGGTCGATATCACACGTGATGTTCGTTGGGGGCGAGTTATCGAAGCTGCTGGCGAGGATCCTTACTTGGGAGCAAGGATCGCGGAAGCGAGGGTTAGAGGTTTTCAGGAAACAGGGAAGGACGCATATCAAAACCTGCTTAGTTGTGTTAAACACTTTGCCGGATATGGTGCCGCGTTGGCGGGTAGAGACTACAATATCCGTGATATTTCAGAACGCGAGTTGAGAGAAATTCATTTACCACCTTTTCAAGCTGCATTTGATGCAGATGTTGCATGCGTGATGGGAGCTTATACCGCGTATGATGGCGTCCCTGCGACCGCTAATACCCATTTGATGAAAGATATTCTGAGGAATGAAATGGGTTTTACGGGATTGGTAATGACGGACTGGGAAACGATCCCTAATCTGGTGAAAACGGGTATCGCTTCTGATACCAAAGCCGCTACTATCATGGCAATGAATGCTGGATATGATATGGATATGGTATCGCGTAGCTACATATCGTTGCTTCCAGATCTTGTTGAAGAAGGGCTTGTTACCGAGAAAGCGATAGATGAGTCTGTACGTCAGGTTCTCAGGCTGAAGCAGAAGGCCGGGTTGCTTGATGACCCCTTCATGTTTCTTGATGAAGAACGAGAATATCAAGAGTTGCTTTCGGATGTGAATTGGAAAACGGTCCGCGACATCGCGACTAAGAGTATGGTCTTGTTAAAAAATGATGAGTCAATTCTTCCTATTTCGAATGAGACTAAGTCCATTGCGATCATTGGGCCTTATGCCAAGGCTGATAGGGACCTACTCGGGTGGTGGCACGCAAAGGGCGAAGCGAGTGATGTTGTTACCTTCTATGATGGGCTTCGTGACCAACTTCAACCTGATGTTGTATTATCTTATGCGAAAGGTGTTCAAATCGATGGCTTTGCTAAAGTTGGAGCTGACATGATTTCTGAAGCGGTTGCTATTGCTGCTCAGTCGGAGTTAGCGATTGTGGTCGTAGGCGAGGATTATTGGATGAGTGGAGAAGGTGGTTCTATCGCATCGCTTCACTTGCCAGGCCTCCAAGAAGAGCTAATCAGAGAAGTGTACAAGGTGCAACCTAATTTAGTTACAGTTGTTGCTTCAGGTAGGCCTTATGTGTTGACTGATGTCGTTAAGCACTCTAAAGGAGTCTTGCAAGCTTGGATGCCAGGAACAACCGGGGGCGAAGCGTTAGCGGCCATTCTTTTGGGGCAAGAAAGTCCGTCTGGTAAGCTTCCCGTGTCGTTTCCTTACCATACAGGACAGGTGCCAATTTTCTATAACTACAAACGCACGAGCCATATATTCGATGCTGGACCGGATGATAACAGATACACTACGACATTTCGAGATGTGCCATCAGAGCCACTTTTTCCATTTGGTTTTGGGTTGAGCTACACCGACTTTGAGTATTCAGAAGTCAAAATGAGTCAAAAAGAATTGATGGCAGCTGAGTCTTTGACAGCTAGTGTTACTATCAAGAATACTGGTGCTCGTGCGGGGAGGGAAATTGCCCAACTTTATATAGGAAGCGAGGTTGCTAGCGTAACGAGGCCATTGATGGAATTAAAGGGCTTCCATTCAGTTGAGCTTTTACCAGGAGAACAAACAACGGTTGAATTTCCTATAACTGTGGATATGTTATCTTTTATCGGTACAGATAACACACAGACAATTGAACAAGGTGTTTTCAATGTATATATTGGCTCCAGTTCTACAGATACAAGAAAATCGACGTTTAAGTTAAATCTTTAGGTATTGAATATGATAAGTTAATTGGTGTTAAGAAACACAATGACGTCTTGAATGATAGCTTTAACATAAATTAAAGGCCACAGTCGGGTGGCCTTTGACTCGTTATGGCCTTTTGATCCTTTCGCTATGATGGAAATTTTGTAACCTAGCAGAGTTGATGGCTCGATTGTATGCGTGCCATAAATCCCGCATTCTAACCAGTCCCAGTCCGTTTTAAGATCTCATCTTAATCAACAAGTAGGTAAGCTCATGCCTAAACAACGCAGCGACCACGAATAGCAAATGTAACCTTCCTCAAAAAACTGATCGCTAGTAATTAGGAGTTTTCCGTTTAAACCAAAAAAATGAAAAAATCACGCTTTACAGAATCACAAATAGTTAAGATTCTTAAGGAAGTAGAAGGTGGTTGTAAGGTGAATGACGTTTGCCGTGAATACGGGATTTCAGACGCTACTTACTACAACTGGAAATCAAAATATGGCGGTATGGAGGCTTCCTATGTGAAGCGCATGAAGAAACTTAAGGTTTAAAATCAATGGCTTAATAATATTTTGCAGATTTCAGTTTTGAGGTCCGTATCGTAAAAGATATTCAGGAAAAACGCTGTAAAGCCAGCGGTTATTGGCCTTATCTTTAGGCTTGTATGGCCGTGCTGGCATGACTGCGGTTTGATAGTGGTAGGCGAGCTGGCGGTAACTGTAGTTAAGCTGAGGCTCATAACGATCGGTTTTGGTGACAGCAGCCTTGAGATTATCGGGGACCAGTAATGAAGGCACACCACCGAAGTGCTCGAAGGCATTGGCATGTGCCTCTAACCAGTGCTCCAGCCTTTGGCTTTCACAGGCTTCGACATAGGTGTAGTTTGAAGCGCCCAGTGTTGCCACGAAGATTTGAGCGTTGCGAACTTCTCCTGTCTCCGGATTGATAATTGGGATGGTGGGCCCACAGTAATCGATAAAGAGCTTGTCTCCGGCCAGATGGCTCTGGCGCATACTGCGCTTTTGCTTTTTAAGCCAACGCCGATAGTGCTCACAGTACTGACTGTATCGATAAGCTCGCTCTTGGTGCTCAGCGACATATTCCTCCCACAGCAACTGCTTGGTCATTGGAGGACGACGCAGTTCTTTGTGGATATAGCTAAAGTTTGGCATCACCTTGCTAGCAGATGTGGTTTTATCACGATACAGCATTTGGGCAAGTTGAGCTTCTGAGTGGTTGTCTGGTAACGGCCAACCGATGTCGTGGTGTTCAAAACGAGTGAGGATCTCGGAGATCGTTGACCGGCTTACCTTCGTGCAGGAAGCAATTTTTCGCAGTGATAGGTGACACTCGTATTTGAGGCGCAATACCTCTTTGATTTTGTCCATAGACGTTCTCTTTTTCGGCATTCTCACTTCCTTGCTGCATTAAAATCGACAGCAAAGATTGTGAAGTATTGATTTAAAAGAGAAAAGATTGGTATTCCGGAGTATCCGGACAAGGTTTCCGCTAAATCGGACAGTGATTCCGGAGTTAGGCCAAAATCGTCCGGATTAAAACGGAACAGGTGTCCGGATTAAAACGGAATGTGCGTCCGGATAATACCGGAATAGGTGTCCGGTTTGCTCCGGCGCATGCACAAGGCGAGCCAGTTTCTTTTTCAATTCACGGATTTCAATTTGTTCTGGTGTCATTGGAGAGGCTTTAGGTGTTTTGCCCTGACGTTCTTCTTTTAACTGACGAACCCATTTATCCATCGTTGATTTACCAACATTCATCGCTTGAGCCGCTTCAACAACAGTATAGTTTTGGTCGAGAACGAGTTGCGCAGCCTCTAGCTTAAATTCAGCACTAAATATTCTTCTTTTACGTTTTGTCATTGTGTCACCTGTTAACTTATGAGGTGATGATATCACCTCTAACTAGGTGGCCAAATTCACTATGCCACTACAATTAGACCTATCTGAGTGTTCGCTATATATCAGCGCTATTTGATATATAATGTAAGCTCGCCCCGTGGGATCGTAGTTCGCTCTCTTATCACTGGAGATTTGCTTGCTGCTACTATTTAAGAAGTAAAAAAGCCCCTCGAAAAAAGGGGCGAAGGACTCTGAGGTTACCACTAGCCCCAGATCTTCAAAAGTACTAAACTTCGTATTCGGCAATTTTCTCCCAATCGAACTCGACACCAATGCCTGGGTTGTTTGGAGCAATTGCACGGTGGTTATCAACCACGAGAGGTCGATTAGTGTATTGGTCAATTGGAAAACTATGCACTTCAAGCCAGCCAGTGTCGAAAGCGGAGACCAAGCTGACGTGAAGTTCTTGCATGCCGTGCGTACAAACGGGGATGCCAAATTTTGTTGCGAGAGTTGCGGCCTGCAACCAACCTGTAATGCCACCACAGTTTGAAGCATCAGGTTGGATAAAACCAAGCTTTGCTTGATTCATTGCGTAACCAAACTCGTGGATGGTATGCAAGTTTTCGCCCATTGCAAGAGGTATCGAGGTGTTATCGGAAATCTTAGCGTAACCTAGGTAGTTGTCTGGGATAGTAGGCTCTTCAAACCAGGTGATATCGTACTGTTCTACGGCCTTAGAAAGCGTGATGGCTTGTTCTACTGTGAGTGAGTAGTTAGCATCAATCATGAAAGTCACGTCAGGACCGATAAACTCTCTCACTGCTTTGATGCGGTCGATGTCTTCCTGCATGTTTTCTCGACCGATCTTAATTTTGACGGCATTAAATCCACTGTCCAAATAACCCTGGATATTGTTGAGGAGCTTTTCCAATGGAAACTGTAAATCAATGCCACCACAGTAGGCCTTACAAGTATTGTTCTTGCCGCCTGCCATTTTCCAAAGAGGTTGGTTTTCTCGCTTGCCTTTCAAATCCCACAGCGCAATATCCACACAGGACATTGCAAAACTAGAGACCCCACCGCGCCCAACGTAGTGAATATGCCACTCCATAAAATCATATATTTCATCAATGTTAGTAGCGTCTTTTCCTAGCAATGCTGGTTGTATATCGTGCTCTAGCATTGCTTTGATTGAGTACCCGCCTTTGCCGCCAGTGTAGGTATATCCAGTGCCCTCACTGCCATCTTCCAGCGTGATTGTTGTCGTAATGAGTTCGAAATGGTCATGATCCCCATGTTTGGCATCTGATAGCACTTCTGCTAGAGGGATCTTGAATAGCTTGGTTTCGATGTGTTTGATAGTAGTGTTCATATTGCTCTCTGCGTTCCGTATATTTAAGCGACAGATTCAACGACATCGCGAATCAATGTTTCAATATCATCCCACTTACCTTCTTGGATTAGCTTTTTGTCTACCATCCAAGTGCCTCCACAAGCTAATACCTGTGGGATAGCCAAGTAATTATGTACATTTTTCGGGTTGATTCCACCAGTAGGCATTACTTTAATTGATGGGTACGGTGCTAAAAGGGATTTCAACATGTTTAATCCACCAGATGCCTCCGCTGGGAAGAACTTAACGGTGTTGATGCCCAATTCCATGGCCTGTTCAACAAGCGATGGACTGTTGATGCCAGGGATTATTTCAATATTATGTTTTTGACAGGCTTTTACTGTATTTGGATTCAAGCCAGGAGAAACGATAAAGTCTGCACCAGCCTCTTTAGCCAAAACGACTTGATCTTCATTTAAGATCGTTCCCGCACCTATCAACATATTAGGGAATGACTTTCTTAGTAGCCGAATCGATTCGGCTGCAGCATCTGAACGAAAGGTGATCTCTGCTACGGGGAGTCCATTTGCTACGAGTTTTTCACCCAAAGGCAAGATGTCTTCTGCACGATCAATCGCGATAACTGGGATAACTTTAAATTGTGAAAGTTGTGCGTTAAGTTTAGACATATAAATATCCTTAGATTAAAAGGTTCCAGCAAGACGCGATTTTACTTGTTTAAGGGTTGGTAATGGCGCAACTGCACCATATCCAGTGATTGTAATAGACGCGGTTGCGTTGGCATGCGCTAAGCATTCTTCGAGGGAAAGGCCATTGACAAAATGAGTACAAAACGACCCAGCAAATGAGTCCCCTGCCGCAGTGGCGTCCACGGCGGTGACCGTGTGAGGCTTGATTTGAAATCTCTGATGCTTATCAGCGACAGTTGCCCCATTACTGCCTTGTTTTAGAACCACTATTTTTGCACCCAAAGCTAGGTAGTGATCTATGATCGCATCGGGCTGCTCAATACCAGTAATCAGCTGTGCTTCATCGATACTTGGAAAGCAGATATCAACGCTAGAAATTGTCTCTTCGATAATTGCTCTTGCTCGTTTTAATGACCAAAGTTTTAAACGTAAGTTGGTATCGTAGGAGACAAGTGTGTTGTGCTTTGTTGCAATGTCAATGGCTTCGAATACAGCATCGCAGCTGCTTGAGCTAATAGCTTGTGTTATTGCGGTAGTATGCAATAGTTGGGCTCTTTTTACCGCTTCCACAGGAATATCCTGAGGTGATATGAGAGACGCAGCAGAATTCTTTCTCATAAATGAGAAATGATGGCCTTGCTCATTGTGCGTTATGAAATACACACCGGTGTGAGCTTTGGGGTTAGAAACAACTTGATTGGTACTTACTCCTTCTTTTTGCCATAATTCCAAAAAACGCTTACCGAATTCATCATCTCCAAGGTGCGTCAACATTCCAACATTTGCGCCTTGTCTCGCTGCTGCGATAGCGAAGTTCGATGCGTCTCCACCAAACCCACTTAAGAAGTCACCACCTTGTGTTACATCCCTAAGCTGACTAAATTCGAACATCGGTTCACCAAAGCTCAGTATTTGGGCGCAATTTGCTTCCATTTTGGTTATCTCACTATTCATAATTTATTCTCATTCCAAAAGAGAGTAGGCCTATAGTTCTACTCCTGGTTGAACTATCGACTATATTAAATCTTACGCGCCGCATGGTCAACCAATTGCTTGTAGAAGTGTTAAGGCTGGTTCATGTTCCCGCCTTGCGGTTAAGTTGTTGTTATGCATGGTCATAATTGATTATTGTGTTGTTGTTTAACTAGGTTGCATATGTGGGGTGTTAATCTGGCTTTGTTTTTTTAACTTAATTGGTCGTCCAATACTATTGTATTGGTCGTGCCTATGTGTTTATAATTGACTGAAAACGGCAATTATTGGGCCGTTACGTTACATAATGGTCAATAAATCGGGCTTTGCAAATGACATCATCAAATACTATTTCGGACGCAAGTTTCACGTCTAAGACAACATACGATCGAGAGAAACTACAGACAAAGATTGTGCACTTGGGCTTTGGCGCTTTCCACAGAGGACATCAAGCGGTTTACAACGACTTGACGAATGAAGAGAGTGGTGAGCTATGGGGCATTTGTGAGGTTAACCTATTTGGGCCCTCTGATCTAATCAATGATCTTAAAGCTCAAGACGGACTATTCAGTGTGGTTGAAAAGTCAGCAGATTCTACTCACTCGCGTCTGGTGCGCACAGTATCCGAATCAATTCATACGCCGGACGAGGGCATCGTTAAAGCGATTGAAAAAATGTCGGAACCTCAGGTGCGAATAGTTTCGCTGACGATCACAGAAAAAGGTTACTGTACGGATCCTCAATCTGGGCGTTTGGATTTGACTAACGAGTTAATCAAGTTTGACTTAGCTAATCCAAGAGCACCAAAATCGGCGATTGGTTGTATCACAGAGGCGTTGCGATTGCGAAAAGACAAGCAATTAGCCCCTTTTAGCGTGCTCTCTTGTGACAACATACCGGAAAACGGTTTGTTGACGAAAGAGGCGGTTATTTCTTTTGCTAAGGCAATTGATGCCGAGCTTGCTAAGTGGATTGAAACCGAGGTCACATTTCCAAGTACCATGGTTGATCGAATTGTTCCGGCAATGACAGAAGATCAATTTGATGTTTTAGAAAAGGAAACGGGATATCGCGACCCATGTGGAATTGTGTGTGAGGACTTTAGACAGTGGGTAGTAGAAGACAATTTTGTTGCCGGAAGACCTGACTGGGATAAAGCCGGAGCGATGTTTGTTTGCGATGTTCTACCTTATGAAGAAATGAAACTTCGCATGTTAAATGGAAGTCATTCATTTCTAGCTTACAACGGAAGTCTAGCTGGTCATGAATTCATCTATCAATGTATGCAAGATGAATCACTGAAAAAAGTAACCATTCGTTTGATGAAACAAGAGCAAGCAAAGTCGCTACAAGAAGGATTAGAAGTTGACCTCGATACTTACGCGGACTTATTAATCCAGCGCTTCTCTAATGAAAATATTAAACATAAGACTGGGCAAATCGCGATGGATGGTTCTCAGAAGTTACCGCAACGTTCTATTGACCCTTATATGGCGTTACAAAAGCGTGGTGTCGAGAGGGTTTGTTTGCCACTCGCGATTGCAGGCTGGATGCATTACACGTTAAAGCAAGCGGCAAACGGTGAAACAATCTGTGACCCATTAGAAGCTATTTATAAAGAAATCTCAGCAGCCGATGTCGAATTGAAACAGAAAGCGGTAGCTTTGCTATCGATTGAAAAAATCTTTGGTACGCATAAGCAAGATAACAGCGAGTTCACAGACCAAGTTTTAACTGCATTCACAGAAATCGAATCAAAAGGAATCAAGAATATTATTGATTCCGTGTCAAAGAATTAAGGTATAGCTATGAAAACACTTATTTGTAATGAACCAAATCACATTGAGTATATTGAGCGCGATGTCCCTGTGCTCTTACCTAACGAAGTATTGCTAAAGATAAATGCTGTTGGAATCTGTGGCACAGATATTCACGCATATGCCGGTCGTCAACCATTCTTTTCATACCCTCGTGTTCTGGGACACGAGATTGCAGGCATCGTTGAGAAGGTTGGTGAGAATTGTACCAAGATTGCCGTTGGAAAGCGTTATTCGGTTATCCCGTGTGTTCCGTGCGGAGTGTGTTCTGCATGTAACGAAGGCAAAACAAATTGCTGTGAAAATGTTGCGCTTTATGGTGTTCATCGTGATGGTGGTTTTTCCGAGTACCTTGCCGTTTATGAAAACAATTTAGTTGAGTTACCTGACAGCGTAACAGACTCTGAAGGAGCGCTTGTAGAGTGTTTTGCCATCAGTGCTCATGCAGTTCGCCGGGCAGAATTAAAAGAGAACAACAATGTGGTGGTGGTTGGTGCGGGCCCTATTGGTTTGGCAGCTGCTGCTATTGCAAAAGCAGAAGGCGCGAATGTTGTAGTTGCTGATGTTGATGCAGGTCGTCGTGCACAAGTAGAAAGTAAGTTAGGGCTTACTGCATTGAACCCGCTCGAAGATAGCTATGTATCAGAATTGAAGAATGCGTTTGGTGGTGAGCTAGCTTGTGTACTTCTTGATGCGACAGGTAATAAAGGTTCAATGAGCCGGAGCGTCGAACTTATCCGGCATGGTGGTAAGATCGTATTCGTAGGTCTTTATATCGGTGACTTGGTCATCGATGACCCTACGTTCCACAAAAAAGAAACGACATTATTAAGTAGCCGTAATGCTACGCGCGTTGACTTTGAACGCGTAATTGAATTGATGGCGTCGGGTGCCATCTCTCAAGAGATTATGAAAAATAAAGACTATGACTTTGCGACATTCGGCAATAGCTATAAGCAAGATGTTGTTGAAAATAAAGAACTGGTTAAAGGCGTTATTAATTTTTAAGGGAGAAGATCATGTCTACTGTTAATGTTATGCCTGAAGAACTTAAATCGCTGGCCCTGAATAAACTATTGAGCGCTGGACTTCTAGAAGAAACAGCACGAGAAGTCACTGATGTTTTGGTTCATGCTGATATTACCGGAGTCCATTCGCATGGTGTAATGCGAGTTGAACACTATTGTAATCGCCTGAAACAAGGTGGTCTAAACGCGAATGCAAAGTTTAGTATTGAACAAATATCCCCATCAGTTGCTGTGTTAGACTCTGATGACGGTATGGGTCATTCTGGACTGATTGCTGCGACTAAACATGGTATTGAATTAGCAAAAGAGACCGGAATAGGTTTTGTTAGTGTAAAAAATACATCGCACTGCGGGGCATTGTCCTACTTCATGGAGAAAGCAACGAGTCAGGGTATGATTGCTATCGGCATGACCCAAACGGACACTTGTGTAGCCCCTTATGGTGGTGCTGAGCGCTTTTTGGGAACTAATCCCATTGCGTTCGGCTTTCCGGTAGAGGGTGGTACGCCAATGATTATTGATATGGCAACAAGTGCCACGGCATTCGGTAAGTTGCTGCATGCGAAAGAAACCAATCAGCCGATTGGTGAAGGGCTAGCCCTTGATTCTGAGGGTCATATAACAACGGACCCTCACAAGGTTGAAAACCTGTTGCCGTTTGGTGGACATAAAGGTTCTGGTATTGCTTTGGCTATTGATGCACTTACTGGTGTTCTTATGGGGGCTAATTTTGGTAACCATGTCGTACGTATGTATGGTGATTATGACAAGATGCGTAAATTGGCTAGCCTAGTGATTGTGATCAATCCAGAAAAATTAGGCAACCCATTGTTTGCCGTTGCTATGGCAGCGATGGTCGGGGAGTTGAGAGCTGTAAAGCCGGCTCCTGGAACTGAGCAAGTGCTTGCACCTAACGATCCTCAGGTTGCGTATAAAGCCAAATGTGAGGTGGAAGGAATTCCAGTAGCACAAGGTGTATATGACTATTTAGCCAGTTAATTGATGGCTAAATATACTTAGTTTTAACTAAAACGCTTAGCCTAAGGTTAAGCGTTTTGTACTCTAATCTCCCGTCTAGGAAGGTGGTTGTTGTAAACTTAGGGGAGATGTTCAATTAAGAAAAATACCGAATAGGAAAGTTAAAAACTTTCCAATAGGTTAACTTTAATGCAGACGACGCAAGATCAAATCCTGCTCCAAGAAGAATAGTGGGAAAAGTGGTCAAGTTCGACTTCATAATCGTTTTGGCCTTGTTTTTGGTCGATTATGCATGACTGTTTGCAGGTGCAATACTCAATGGTCACTAAATCAAGGAGTAACGGTTAGTGCAACCCCGAAGCGTATATCATTAACGCTTCAGAGTCACTCTCTAACGGTTCACATTAGAACTTTTGGTAACGCGAGCATATTCGCCCATAGTAGTCATCCATATATTGTCTTCTGAGAACGGCTGGATAGCTACAGTACTCTGCTCGCCCGATATTGTAGCCCTCTTTATATGCCTTTCGGTTTTCAAACGAGAGTTCCGCAATCGTCTGCTGTGGGATTGGGTAGTAACCGACTAACGATTGTTTGTAACCATATGTTTTCCAAGCGTCACTTTCAGCCATTATATCTGGTGATGTTGAACAGCCTGATAAAACTATTAATGATGCTAAAATCCATAGAAATTTCATAACCATTTCCTCAAAACTAAAATGAAACCGTGTTTAGTACGAATAAACTACAACGCAAGTATCAGAAATTCATACTAACGGTTACTATCTGAAGGTAATACAGCCCTATCTTTGATGAACCGTTTTATTACCTAACAAGTATTGATGGTTTTCGTATAAATACAACTTATTGATTAATATGGGTTGATTATTAGCATGTGCTTGACCAATTCAAGATATTCAGATGATGAAAGATTAGAGTTGTTCTACCTGTTTAACCGATAGGAAAACCATTTTCTATGGCTTTGAGTTCCAGTGGAGCGGGCTACCGATATAACACATCGCTAGTTTTTTTATGGTCTAATTGATTGCCTCAAAACTAAAGGCTAAATTCCAACCATAAAACCGTTAACAGAAAGCAAAGTTCAGACAAAAGAAAGAAGACCAGTATATAGATGGTCGACAAGGTGTGGTGAATGATGGTCACGCTATGAGAGACTGGGGGCAGCGATAGCCTATATCTAGTTAACAATATATAGGCTATCGATAAGATTAGTTACTGTTTTGGAAGGTGCCTACGTCTAATATTTGACGTTTTACACGATAGCGACAGATGTAGTTCCAGTTCCAAGATTCGTCGTATTTGTGGCAAAGGCCCCACTCTAATCCTGGCTCTGAAGTAGTGTCTTGTTCGTCAGAGCGGTAAATACCTAAAGCTTCAGGAGCACCTTTGATGTATGACATTATTTCAAAATTAATGCCATCTTTTGCCCACTGAATGGTGTTCTTTTCAGGGCCGTCAGTCGTAATCAAAGATGCGATACCGCCGTTCTGATGCCAAACAGCAACTTCATGGCCACTGTTGGTTATTGGGTTATAGTCTGACTTTACATATGGCCCAAGGATATGGTCAGCGATCGCGACGCCATGCTTGATTTCCCTACCTCCCATATTCATCTCTTCGCCCATGGTTTCACCTTTGTAATAAAGATAAAACTTGTCTTTGAAATACATTAAACATGGGTCATGAACTTTATGGCTGTCGAAACTGCCTTTTGATTTAACATTAAAACGATTGTCTTCATCGCCTAACCATTCTCCGTCTTTCGACGGACTTAGAATTGGAGCCTCAGACTTTGTCCAGGGACCGTAAGGAGTGTCTGACCATGCTATAGCAATCTCTTCAAACTGACGGTTTGTGTATGGCGATTTAACGGTTTGATATACTAAATAATACTTGCCATCATGTGCCAAAACCTCAGGTGTAAATACCGCTCTATCATCGTATTGACCAGCTTTACCTGCTTGAATGGCCGGACCTTGTTCTTTCCAAGTGATGCCGTCGTTGGATGTAGCGTGCCATACTTCGGTGAGATCCCAAGGGAAAACTTTGTCTTGATCATTTCCAGAAAAACCAACGGTTTCCCCTTCACCTTTGGTATACCAACAATGATAAATGCCATCGACTTGAATTACGGCTGTCGGGTCACGACGAATGACACCTTCTTCATACTCGAAGTCACCTTTGAGAATAGCGACATCAAATTCAATCATCCACTCTGGGCCTTTAGCATCGTAGCCTAGTTCGATAGCACGTTGGCTGGCGAGACTAAGTTTGTTACTTGAGTTTTCCATGTTTGCTTCAACCAATTGAAGTTAATAATGCTAGAAAGGTAAACCAATTTTAAATTTGGTGCAATAGACTAGGCGTAGCAAAGTAAGATAGCGTGATAGCGTGCACATTTGGGCGATACATACTGCATTTCTAGTTGTTTAAGTAATAAGCATGTAACTTAAATAAATAATATTTGTCGATTTATATTAGAGATACAATGACCAAAAGTAGCATTGCATAAAGGAAAAAAGAGTAAATATATTTATTATTTTTTGCTTTGGCGTGCCAATTTCCCATGTTTGGTGTGCCACTGTGACATGGTTCACTGAAATTCATCGATCTATCAATTATAAATACATCTATTGGTTGGCCAGATTATGGTTAAGCCACTAAAACGTAATGAACACTTGAAGAAACAGATTTTTCGTACGCTTTGTGTACGCTCGAGAGGCCAGCTATGACAACAGTAAAGGTAAGTGAAGGGAAACTGAGGGAGCTGACGTTTAAGAAACTAACGGAAGCAGGGTTTTCTGAAAGTGATGCAATTGATGTGTCAGATGTTCTTATTTATGCAGATCTTACTGGAGTGCATTCTCATGGCGTTATGAGAGTGGAGCATTATTGCCAACGATTAAATGCTGGTGGTTTAAATGCAAATGCCAAACACAAGTTTGATGTAATTTCTCCTTCGGTTGGGGTGTTGGATTCGGATAATGGATTAGGTCACCCTGCACTGATTAAAGCAACAGATAAAGCGATTGACATGGCTTATGAGACAGGACTTGGTTTTGTTAGTATTAAAAGTACATCTCATTGCGGTGCCCTCTCTTATTTTATGAACATGGCTACTGAAGCTGGGATGATAGGGATAGGTATGACTCAAACGGATTCCTGTGTTGCACCACATGGCGGAGCTGGTCGATTTTTGGGTACTAATCCCATTGCTTTCGGTTTTCCTGTTGAGGGTAGCCACCCTATGATTGTTGACATGGCAACAAGCGCAACTGCATTTGGAAAGCTTCTACATGCTCAAGAGACCGGATCTCAAATTCCTTATGGTCTTGCAATTGATATTGATGGCAACCCAACGACTGATCCACATAAAGTCGAAAACTTGTTGCCATTTGGCGGACACAAAGGTTCCGGCATCGCATTGGCTATCGATGCACTAACCGGAGTTCTGATGGGAGCAAACTATGGAAATCATATCGTTAAGATGTATGGTGACTATGAGAAGTATCGCAACCTCGCTAGTCTTATTATCGTCATTAATCCAGAGCGTTTAGGTACCCCTCTCTTTTCAGCGACAATGGCTGCACTTGTCAGTGAATTAAGACAAGTAAAACCTGTCCCTGGTGCTCAGAAGGTGATGGCACCAAATGATCCACAGATTGCTTACACGCAAGAATGTTTAAAACAAGGAATTCCAGTCGCACGTGGGGTGTTCGAGTTTTTAACCAGCTAAGATTCGTATGTTTTGCGACTAGGCGGGTGCCTACATGTTAGGCGCGTCGCCTTTTTTTGAAAGTACTTCTGATCTAGGATGTGAGCAGATTGTAAGGTTTAGTTCACGTTTTTACTGCTGTTTACAATTGTTTTCTACGCAATTGCCACTTGAATTCGTATCCTATAAGGTTACCGTGCTGCATTTCTTTGCTGCATTTCTTTGCTGCATTTCTTTGCTGCATTAATGGCGGTCTGTCGCTTTATTAATCACTATTCTATTAATTACCCACAAAAACACAAATAAATTGGTTGACCATTACTCTCAGTAAGTTACCCAGTGGCGAAAAGTGTTACACCTGTCACTTTATATTGGTAAATCATTGTGTAGTATTCGTTGTAGGGTTTTAAGGCAGGCCATGTAATGGCAGTTTAGGTTTATAACGGAGTAATTATGAAAACCGATTCCAATAAAGTAGCGATGGGCAAAATTTGCCTGATGTACTTTTTTTACAATTTTTTCTGGTCGCTAAGTTCAGGGTCACTATTTGCAGTTTGGTTAAACGATAGAGTAGGTATTGATGGCTCACAGATAGGCGTGCTGTTTGGCTTGCAGACTGGTATTGCGGTATTGTTCAAGCCTGTGATGGGTTACGCCATGGATAAGCTTGGGCTAAAAAAACACCTATTGTATTTCATCTCAGTATTGAGCGTAATGATCGGTCCTTTCTATATTTATGTATATGGGCCACTGCTGAGTGAATCGACCACTTTCATACCTGGAATCATAGCAGGTTCTGTTTACTTGGGTATGCTTTTCCAGGCCGGCAGTGGTGTGATCGCTTCATACTCAGACCGTTTTGCACGTTGCCACGACAATGATTTCGGCTTGGTAAATGGTTTCGGTATTGCCGCGTGGGGGGCATCCGCTATCCTTGCTGGCTATCTCTATAATATTGACCCTGACCTGATTTTTGTGGCGTGTAGTGTTGCTGCATTGTTGATGTTATTCTTTATATTTTCTTTGCGTGTGGAACATTTGGATGAAATTGACAATGAGGTTATCTCCGCTAAGAAAATTCAAAAATCGGACGTTATTGAACTTCTTAAGAATCCAAAAATGTGGGCGTTCATGACATACGCTGGTACTATCTCAGTCGTATTTTGGACGTCAATGACTCAGTTTACACGTTACTTTATTAGCTTTTTCCCAACGCAAGAAGAAGGGATCATATTTAGCTCAAATATGGATGGGTTGACGGCAATATTCCTATTTTTAGTAAGTGCTAGTGTTCCATTTGTCATTAAAAAAATCGGCGCAAAGGGAAGCCTAATTCTCACGGCTATTGGTATTACCTCGTTCTTACTTATGATAGGTTACGCCGGTCTGGGAGAAAAGAATCTTTATCTAGCAGTCATTGCCAAGCTTCTGTTCGGTATAGTCAATCCATTACTTATTGTTTCCATATTTGCTTATATTGCAGAGCAGTTTGACAAAAAGGTCAATTCGTTCACTTATATGTTCGGTTTCCAAGTAGTTAACAACATAATGACTGCTATTGCTTCACCTTTTATGGGGACAATGTACGACTCTCACGGGTTTTCAATGAGCTACATTTACTTCGGTGTTTTTGCTGCAATGGCGACAGTACTTGCAATGTTTACTTTGAGTTCGCCAAAGCCCGATGTAAGCCAGGATGAATCAAGCGAGACGGTAACGGCATAAGACTACATAGGGAAAGTAATTATGAAAATACTATATATTGTACGTGGTCCTTTTGGAACAGGTAAAACAGAATTTGCAAATACTGTATGTGAAGACGTTGTCTCATGCTGGGATTATTACGCTAAGTACGGGCGTAATAAGTATGATGAGAATCTAAAGCCTCATGCGGATAATTATTGTCGAGAATCTGTGCTGCAATTAATGCGCGATGGCGTAGAGAAAATTGCGGTTACAAATTCGTTTTCAAAAAACGCGGATTTGGACTATTTTTATCAGGCCGCAAAAAATCATGGGTATGAAGTATTCAGTTTGGTTATGGATTCAAAAGACCCTGAAAGGTATAAGCGAGATGCACCGGAAGATGTTGTTCTAAAGCAGATTATTAATCTAAAGAACAACGCCGTATACCATCAAAATTTTTAACTTAGTTTGGAGGTGCTTTGGCATCTCCTTTTTGAATGAGGGTACTTGAGTGCTATTTGGTAATGTTAATCAGTTGTCTCTTATTCCTTATGTCAGCGAGGATATTAGGGGCTGGATAAAGAATGCTATTGAAATTAGCAACAATCACACTAACGGAAAATTCCCTATTGGTAACAAAGGTGTCTTTGTTGTGCTTGCTGAAGGTAAGACTGAGCTACTGGAAAATCGTCAGGCAGAGATACACAAAAAGTATGTAGATATCCAGATTCTTCTTAACGGTAATGAAACTATTGGGTACAGTAATCATTTAGATGCAAAGTTGAAAAGTCTGAATGATATTGATAATGACGTGATGTTTTTCAGTACAGTCGAAAATGAACAGTATGTCAATCTAAGTAAGGGAGACTTTGCCCTGTTCTATCCAGACCAATTACATAGACCTCTTTGTGCGACATGCGAATCAATGTTGGTAAGGAAAGCTATAGTAAAAGTACCAATTGAGTGTTTACAAACTAAATAACCTCTGTTCGGTTTAAGCCATCCAACATGACACCTGATTTCCTGTATTAGGCATGTTGAGCGATGGCTTTTCTGGTTTCAGACAATAGGAGTAGTGGATGATCTTGGAGAAAAATTGAGCCTTATAATAACCTAGCAAATAAGGTAAAGATATGAATCCAGAAGAACGAGTCACTATCACCACTAATTAAATTTACGACTATGAATAATCCCCGTTTTATTTCGCAAGTGCAGAATTATCTTGCTAGGATTGTATAGATATATGTCAAGCTAGTTAAGTTAATAAATAAATATTCGATCTTGCTCTTGATTTTTGCCTTTTATTCGGCATTTTTGCGTAAATACCTTCTGAAGTATGGGGCTAAATAGAATAAATTCTATATACGTGATGCTAGTTTTGAGAACCTGATCAATGATCGGGTTGATGTATTAGGGTAAATTGGTTGACAATTATTTTGGCGGCAGACATACAGTACTGCTAGTTACTACTTTGAGGTTTACACCATGTCAGTTTTAGAATCAGATGCTAACAAGTATTCTGAACATGATACTTCTATACGTCTGTTTGATTTCGATGATGCCCACATTCCTAAGCAGTTTTCTTTTAATAATGTAGACGCGACGATCATCACCGATAGTGTGGGGATTACGGCTGGAAAACATGCCTTGAAAGTTGACACGAAAAGCAAAGATAACTTCTACACATCGGTATTTTTAGAGCCCGGTGAAGGTGAAGTATGGGACTGGAGCCAATTACCTGCCTTTAGTTTTGCTTTTGATGTGGCAAATGTTGGGCATCGCTCCACCCAGTTGTTCATCAATCTTTTTGACCACAAAGGACAGATGCATAGCCGATGTGTCAATATTCCGAAAGACTCGAGTGATACTTATCTTGTTGAGCTAAAGGGTGAGTATTTAAAAGGTAAAACGAACTTCGATTCTGGTTTTCGTTCAAACCCAGCCTCCTTTGATACTCCCTACGTTTATGCTACTTGGATGTGGGGGTTAATGAATGTCGATTTAACTAGTGTTAAAAAAATCGAATTGAGTGTTCATGGCACTCTTATTGATCATCATCTTGTGTTCGATAACTTCCGTTTGATGCTGAACCCTGAGCCTAATCCAAGCTTTTTGGAAGGCATTATCGATAAATATGGACAGAATAGAGATGCGGAATATGCTGAAAAAGTTCAGTCTGATGACGACCTAGCCCAAAGAACTGAACGTGAACTCCAGGTCCTAAAAGAGGGGGCAATGCCAGATCGTAGTCGATTCGGTGGGTTTAAAAATGGACCGAGACAAGAAGCAACAGGTTACTTCAGAACGCAAAAGATCGATGGGAAATGGTCATTGGTCGATCCAGAAGGTTACCCATATTTTGCGACAGGTATAGATATTATTCGTCTCGCAAATGCCTATACGATTACTGGTGTTGACTATGATCACGGTAAAGTAGAGGCAAGAACATCCGACGACGTTACACCAGAGGACTCTAAAGAGAAAGTTACTGTTCCGAGTGAAGCTAAGGCGACAGCATTTGTCGCAAACCAGTCTCGTCGGGACATTTTCCAGTGGCTACCTGACTACGATGAACCATTGGGCGAGCATTATGCTTATATGCGAGAATTATTTGAAGGTCCGGTAGAACGTGGAGAAACCTTTAGCTTTTATGCGGCCAATTTGCAGAGGAAGTATGGTAATAACTATCTTGATACTTGGCGTGAAGTCACTATGGATAGAATGCTTAACTGGGGCTTTACTTCATTAGGCAACTGGACTAACCCTGAGTTCTATAGTAATGAGAAGATTCCTTTTTTTGCGAACGGTTGGATCATTGGTGATTTTAAAACGGTGAGCAGTGGTGACGATTTCTGGGCGGCACTTCCAGATCCTTTTGACCCTGTATTTAGAGAGCGTGCTCGTGCTACGGTTAGCCAAGTTCGTTCAGAGATAAAAGACACGCCTTGGTGTGTTGGTATCTTTATCGACAATGAAAAGAGTTGGGGACGAATGGGCTCGATTGAAGGGCAGCATGGTATTGCTATCCATACTCTTGGCCGTGATGCAGTAGAATGCCCAACGAAAGCAGTGTTCGTCAGAACGCTTAAAGATAAATATGGTGAGATAAATGCTTTAAACATAGCCTGGGGAACAACGATAGCGTCGTGGGAACAGTTTGCTAGTGGTGTGAAGGGACTCGAAAACAACGACGCACAACTTGCAGACTATGGTTTTTTACTTGAAGTGTATGCTTCTGAATACTTCCGGATCGTGAATGAGGAGCTTAAAGCTCAGCTTCCTAATCACCTGTATCTTGGCGTGCGTTTTGCCGATTGGGGTATGACTCCTGATGTCGTGCGCGCAGCCGCAAAACACTGTGACGTTATTAGCTATAACTACTACAAAGAAGGACTACATCCCGAACCTTGGAATTTCCTGCCGGAGATTGATATGCCGAGCATCATCGGTGAGTTTCATATTGGCTCAAAAGATGTTGGTTTTTACCACCCAGGGTTGGTTTGTGCAGCTAATCAGCAAGAACGCAGTGAAATGTATGAAGCATACATGCATACGGTTATCGATAACCCATACTTTATCGGCGCACACTGGTTCCAGTATATTGACTCACCTATTGCTGGTCGTTCTTTTGATGGTGAGAACTATAATGTTGGTTTTGTATCGACGGCAGATGTCCCTTATGCACCTATGGTAGAGGCGGCACAGCGTCTTCATAGTCAGATGTATAAAAGGCGTTATAGCAAGTAGCAACAAAAAGAGGTTGGCATAATGTGCCAACCTCCTTGGGGTTAATATTATGAAAATAACCAATACGCGTATTGTGTCTTGGATTGCAGCAATTCTAGCTCTACCGAGTATTGCTTGTCCCTTTCATGGGCTCGAAGTTGACGGATTGACTGCTGAGCTTTCTCATACAATTAGCTATTATATTCAACATAACCGAAAAACGGGACTTCTTACCCCATCATCCAATGACGCGATGGTGCTTTTTTCCTTCCTTCAGATGGTGAAAAATGCCGATAATGAGTCTGTTGCTTTTCACTTGCGCCAGCCTATTGATGGTCACCTGTCTTCATTCGATTCCACGAGCACGTCGATAAACTTATCGTACAAAGAAAGTGGCGACTTACCGGTACTTATCACTGAGACCGACGTATTACATGGCTTAGTCACGAGAAAGTTGAGTTGGACTTTTGCAAAAGTAGAGGGGTTGGTTACGATTAATGGCAGTGCAGAACAGCGCGAACAATTGGACCGAATATTTCAAACTATTTTTGGTTTTGCGGCACCCCTGACAAAAGATTGATTCGAATTGCTTTTGCTGATACGCCAAAGGCCTTTTTTAAATTGTCGACAGAATGTGGAAGTGTCCATGTTTAAATATTTTGCTATTTCTTTAAGTGTGATGTCTCTTTTATAGTTACTCTGTAGCCATGTTAGCGCAGATGATATTTTTTTGTTTTTTAATTCATGCTGGAAGTCTATGTCTACGTGATTTACGATGTAGCTAGAAGAGATGCGCTCTAATAATCTTATTGCGCAAGAGAGCATGTTTTTATTATTGTTTGTTAATTGCTTTATTATATTTGCGGTGGGCTCATCAATAGAGTTATGGATATATACTTTCGCTGTGCTTTTGAGAGGATTTTTTAGCGGTTGAAAGTAGGAAGTGCTCAATAGTTCACTATTGATAATGTCAGGTGTAACATGAATGATAATCGACTTAGCCCAGTTGTAATCGCTATTGGATAAAAATCGCTGAGGTAAGTTAGATGGCACGAAAATCAAGTGTCCGGGTCGATAATCTATGATTCTATTGCCCGAAATTAACTTTCCTGAATCTTCTAATATATACACCATTTCAATAGGTGAATAATAATAAATAGTATCGAAGCGCAGACTAGAAAACTCTAAAGTGTTGCGCTTCGTTCAAATATGTCTCTGGTTTGGCTTTCATAGTAATTCATGCGGGGTGTGTGATAACGTTCACATTAAGTAGCTCAGGTCAATTAGCGTCTAAAATTTGCCATTCTAGCGCAATACATGGACGCTTGGAAATAATAACATTTAAAGTTATGAGGTGTTTTTTTCTTATGGGGTTGTTGATGACTAAATTATGATAATGAAGATTATTTTGTTTGACGTGTTGATATTAATTTCTTTTTTTAATAGGGCAAGGAATGAGTAAATATAATTATATGCGGGTGTTGCGTTCCGTTTCACTTTATTCTCTTTTGGGGCTGATATCTGTCAACGCAGAACCGTTGATTGAGACTCCAATTATGGTCGACCCAGTAGAGTCGGTCATAATGAAGGCGGAGGTTCGTGATAGTAAAACTAAGCGAATTGTTCTTGAACTCGACAATCAGGGAGCGTATTCGACGTTCAGTATTTATGCAAATAACAAGCTTATTGTTGATAATTACAACATTGCTTCTCCTGGTAAACATACGCTCTCAGCTGTAGTTAACTTCGATGAACTGGGACCTGTAGAGCTTAAATTGAAGGCTTTAACGTCAAAGGTCACGATTGAAAGCCTTCATTTTGAAGATCTGGATGGCCTTGTCGTACCTCAGTATGAAGACATCTCTGTTCAAGCAGGATTGGATAAAGTTAGCTCATTGAAATATGGTGGCCCTTCGGTTGCCGATATTAATAATAATGGGTTTTATGATTTTGTGGCTAACAATCATAATGACGTATCTAGTAAGCTATATTGGAATAACGGAGATGGCACGGTAACGAAGCACCATAAGGATCTTTCTCGGTGGTTTATGCATGATCTTCATGGAACATCATTTGCAGATTATGATAACGATGGGGACCTAGATTTAATCTTATCCCAAGGGGGCGGTAATGGCCGAAATCCGACACGAACCAATTTTTATAACAACAATAATGGCGAGTTTGTGCTTTATACCGGAGATGTTGGGATTGAACGAGGCGCGCGTGGTCGTGGGGCTAAGTGGGGTGACTTCAATGGGAATGGCCTTTTGGATTTCGTCCTAGTTAATGAATTAAGTATATTTGGTGATAAACCACAACATCATTTTTATCGGAATCTTGGTGATGGTTCGTTCGAGATGGTTGAGGTTGAGGGTATACAAGATCAAAAAACAGAACGGGCGTTGATTACTGATCTAAATAACGATGGTATCGATGATCTGGTGCTGTATGGGCATTCGCGGCCAATGTCAGTGTGGTTAGGTAATGGGGATTTCACTTTTACTAATATTACCTCCAAGTTTCCGCAGGAATTAGTTGAAGCCCAACAGATATCTGCCGTCGTGGATTTGGATATTGACAATGATGGCAATGTTGATCTCTATTTTGCACGAGGGAAAGAGTTTGAGCACGGAAGGGGGGAAGCCCCGTCGGTTGATTTCGATCCGGAATTACGGCAGTTCTCAATTAAACCAAGACCTTATTATGGAACAGAGGAGTGGGAGTTCACCGCGGAGGGAACGCTTAAGCTCGATAATTACTATTTTCTTGGACAATTCGGATTCCGCAACAAGGATTATCCTATCTTTTTAGGTAAAAATAAAATGGCGACACCAGTCGCTTCTGGTGAAGAGTTCGAGTTCACTGCTGAAGATGCAGAAGGTTGGCCTGATGACATTAGCGAGAGTGGCGTCTACTTCGGTCATGTAGGAAATGGCAAATGGAGAGCTGCTCTGGTTCGAAAGGGAGATCTTTTTTGGGCCTATAAGTTTAATTTAACTGGCGTCACTTCTTATAATCTGCAGTTTGTACCTGAAAACAGAAACCTTCGTGATTTTCTGATTCGCAATGATGGTGATCAGTTTGTTGATGTCTCTGAACAATGGGGTATTCCAATGGGCGGAAATGCGCAAGGGGTAACGACCGGAGACTTTAACAACAATGGAAAGCAAGACTTATTGATTTATCGTTGGGGGAATGTTAACCATAGGATTTCTGACCTCATGCTATTGAATAACAATGGCAGATACGAAGCTCTCACTATGCATGGTGCATCGGATGTTGGTGGCCCAGGCTACGGAGATATGGGGCAGGCGTTTGATTTTGATAGAAATGGTCGCGTTGACATTTTAAGTGGTAGTGAGTTTGGTGAATGGTATTTGTACAGCAACCAAACTGAGAATATTGGTAATTACGCGACGGTTCGCGTTGGTTACTCGCCAGTTGACAACATTGACCCCATTGGTGCCAAGGTTACGGTTAAAACCGCAAATGATACATGGAGGAAGCGAGTCGGTTCAGCGGGTGAGGTGTTCTCTCAAAGCTTGCTTAACATTGTACACTTCGGTATTGGTGATGTGGAAGAGATCGAATCTATCGTTATTACATGGCGAAATGGCGAGCAAGTTGAATTTCGGAACAAGAAAGCCAATCAGCTATTTTATACGGATTTGCTCGATCCTGAGTCATTGAATATTCACTCTCCGCTTACAGAGTTAAGAGCTGGTACATCAATGCCTCTGGAGATTACTGCTAGCCCGAAAAACGCAGATCTTTCTGTAAACTGGAGTAGTAGTGATAGCAATATTGTTTCAGTCGATCAGTTGGGGACAGTGGTAGCTCTAGGTAAACCCGGACAAAGTGCGATAGTCAAAGCAGTTAGCAAAGCAAACAGTGCTGAAGCTACCGTCAAGGTAACGATTGGCGACTGGATTCCACGACCGCTTACAGCGATAGACTTTGGACAGAGTGAACTGTCGTTGTTAAGTGGTCAAAATACTCGGTTAGAAGTGACGTTTAATCCTCTATTGCCGGACGATACCACATTGCAATGGTCTAGTTCCGATAGTAGTGTTGCATCAGTCAGCAATGAAGGTGTTGTTACCGGGGGGAATGCTGGTCGCACTACAATTATGGCTCGCTCTACCAGTGATCAGTCAATAGAACAACGTATTGATGTAACGGTGGCTGCTCCTGTAAAAGGCTTCGTTAAAATATCGGACAGCCAACACTATGCAAATGAGCCGTTACCTTTGGGGGAGAACATGACTATTTCACTCGATTACAATGCAGGTACGGGTAATAAGGCGATCTCTGCTGATGAAGGCGGCGTTCGAGTCTGGTTAAGGCATTTTCAAAGTAAATGGATACCTAAACGAGACATTGTTGTCGTTGACGAAACGGCCATAGGGAATGAATCGGGTAGCACAACGCTTACTATCCCTCTAGAGGGAGTTATACCAACTGCCGAACTGCCGGATGGTCATTTTTACTCATTGCGAGCTACGTTCACTTCTAGTGATGGTACTATGCACGACCATGAAATTTATCCACTGAATTTTGTGAACGAGTAGACGATGTAACATGAAATTGCGCCCTATCATTATCGCGTTAATATGAGGGGCGCAATTATTGGTGTGATGTCGATGGATATAGTTACTAATTAACAGTTATTACTTTTACGCCTTCCATCCTGATGTTTGTCTCTATCGCTTCGGTCAGTTCTGACAACGGAAACTCATGGGTGACTAGTTTTTCGATGGGCAAACCAATCTGTTTGATACCTTTCATACATCCAATCGCATTTGGGTAGTCTTCAGGGCTATATGCCCAAGAGCCAACCAGCGTAATCTCTTTATTGCAGATGTCCAAGTGAGGGTTGAACGATGCATCTCCATTATTTACAAAGAAACCGACTTCGCACAAGCCGCCACCTCGTTCAACAAGTTTTAGTGCAGTAGAGGCTGCTGTTGGCACGCCGGTGCACTGGAAGGCAAACTTGGCGCCACGACCTTTGGTGAGTGATTGCACTTCGGCGACCAGTGAGTCGGTTGAGTCGAAATCATGATAGTTTACAGTGTGGGTTGCGCCCAGTTCCTTAGCAAGTTCAAGACGAGAAACTTGCCCGTCAACAGCGATGATATTCAGCACTCCGAGAGTTCTTAGCACCGCAATCACCGACAAGCCGATAGGGCCTGCACCTTGGATCAGAACTGTTGAAGCGAAATTGATAAGTCCAGTTGTTTTTGCTCGCTCTACCGCATGGACGGCGACGGCGACCGGCTCAATAAGAATGCGCTCTTTCAGGCTGAACTCAGAGACATTGAAGAAGGTCGAACCCGGCTTGAGCACCACATAGTCACCAAACCAGCCGTTGAAGCGGTTCTCTGGCTGGTCGCCCATCAGGCCATAACAGCCCATGTTTTCACACAGGTTGGTTCTTCCCGGGGTGTTGACGCAAGGGTCACACTCGCCGCAAGGAATAATACTGGTGATCAGCTTGCTGCCGACTTGTACCGGTTTGCCGATGGTGTCTTTGCTGATCTTGCTGCCCAATTTGACGATCTCGCCCGTACCTTCATGGCCAAGCACAATTGGCATCACGCCAAAAGGGTCATTGCGGTATTCGTGGACATCGGTGCCACACACACCACAGCCTTCGACGCGCACCAGGATCTCGTCATCGGCGATCTCAGGCAGCGGGTACTGCTTGAATTCGAATGTTTTCAATGCGGTTAGGACCGCAACACTAGCTTGGTTAGGTATAGATACTACCATGTTGTTACCTCTGAAGATTGTTTAAAGACATAGCGATACTCTCCACGCAAGGTGGTGAGGAGCGCATGGCTATGCGTTTAAAAAGCGCGCCCACACACGAGGGGAGTGTGAGAGCGCATAAAAGGTTATAGGTGGGGGTTAACCGCTTTGAGTCGGTCTAGGACCACAGCCTGTACGCGAGGGATCACGTCTTTCATGATCACCGGTGGATAGGCAGAGCCGACATCCTTGTTGATCTCGGCGTGCGCTTCGCGCATGTAGGTGGTGTGGACAATTGTACCTATGTTGATCTTGGCGATGCCCATGGTGATCGCTTTCTGGATATCAGCATCGGCGATACCGGTGCCCCCATGCAGAACCAGCGGATTCGGTACGGCGTTGGCAATCTGCTGCAGACGGTCAAAGTGGATCTTCGGCGTGGTCGGGGTAAAGCCGTGTGCGGTACCGATACCAACGGCAACGATGTTCGGACCGGCTTCTTCACACAGGGCTACCACCTCAGCCACCGAGGCCAGGTAGTCGTCCTCACTCTGCACTACCACATCGCGGCCCATGATTTTGCCGATCTCCGCTTCTACCGTTACCCCGGCACTACGCGCGTAGTCGACCACTTCGCGGGTCATCTGGATGTTGGTCTTAAGGTCGTGGTGCGAGCCATCAATCATTACCGAGTCGTAGCCATCATCAATCGCCTGTTTACATAGGTCCACTGAGGTACTGTGGTCAAGGTGCAGATAGATGTTTTGCTTGGCGGTACGCTCAAAACCATCCACCATCTTGCGACACAGGTAGGTGCCGTTTAGCTCAGCGACCGGCGGGTAGGTCATCGCCATAAATGGCAAGTCCAGTTCGTTAGCAGCCAGTGCGACGGCGTGTAGGTCGTAGATATCATTGATATTAAAGCCTGCCAGGCAGCGCTTATCGCGGCGATAAGTGTTCAGCAGTGAGGTTAAATTGCTAGACATAGTCGGTTCCGTCCCTTAGAAATCGAGTTTTTTCGGTAAGCCGCGACCTGTGGTAGTCGCTGCAGTTGGTGCAAGTTCTTCAATGCCAATCCAGTAGTTGAACTCACGTAGGTCTTCCAGAAGATGGCCACGGGCAACGACCCAGTGGTGGTCCATACCGTAGTTCATGATTGAACTGGCAATCGACTTTGAGCACAGCGTGGTTGGGCTGACTTCACCGTAACAGCCGCGGTAGCGCATCGGTGAGTCAACGATATCCCCTTCAAAAGCAAAGATGGTTGATGCATGTGGGTATTGGTACTTGGCGATCGTGATCGGGCCCGTCTCCTGGAGGAACTCAAACAGCATGCCGTAAGAGGTTTCCGGGTCGTAGTTATCAAGAATGCTGTGATTGCGGATCTCAAGCTGGGTGTTGTCACGCAGCAGCTTGGTGGATGTGCCGCCGCAGTGCCACATACCCACCTTGTTCTCCTGGTGGTTGACGTAAGAGAAGTCCATCAGGGTTGGCAAGCCTTCGCTCATGGTGAACTCGTTAAACGCCACCATGGTTAGCAGGGCACCCATATCTGACTCATCAGCGACTGGGATACCGAGATCCTGAACCAGAGCCCCCGCACCATCACCAGAGATGCCATAGTTCTCAAACAGCTCAGGCCAGTTCTTCAGTGCCACGCCAATATAGCCGTTGCTGTTGGCAAAATCGGCGATAGCCAGTGCCAGACGAACCGATTTCTTCAGCTCGTCGTCTTTGACAAAGTTGTTGGCTACCTTGGGGTTAGAAAGCAGCTTGTCTACCAAAGGAGCCAGAGCAGTGTCGTCATACTTGTCTTCGCCATGACGCCAGATGGTGTGCATGTCGATGCGATCAATCGCCAGGCCAAAGTGCTTGGCGATTGACATCTCATTCAGCTCACAATCGTAGAAGCCCGGTACGCGCATCCCGCCGACCATCAGCAGTTTGGCATGCTTAAGGCGTGCTTTGGCTGACGCGGTACGGATAAAGCGACCGAGTGACTCTTCCAGGCTGGCATCGCCCGGCTCTTCGAAGATCCACGAGTATTTCACTTCCATAGAAGAGAGGTTGTTAAGCAGGAAGTTTTGCCCACACAGGCGGTTAGCGGTCAGGCTGCCACCGGTAGTCTCGGTGTGAGACCAACTCAGGACAGGAACATCGTGGTCAGCCAGCCACTGCGCCAGCGCCAGCGCCAGGTCACCCTGAATGTAAGAGGCTTGGTAGACCACCAATGCCTTCATCCCCTGGGCATAGTAGCGCTCCAGTAGTTCGAGCATCTCTTCTTTGGTCTGGATCGGTTCTTGTTCCGCCAGCATCGAGTTGTACTCGCTGAACACGCTCTTTACATCAGAAACGGCCTGAGTATAAGACTGCTTGGCTTTGGCCCAGTCAAAGTGCAGCTCGAAGCCAATGCCAATAAAGCCAACTGGTACGTCTTTACGTGGTGCTTTTGCTGCGACCAGTGATTGCATGCTTTGTTCAAGCAGACCGGTACGTTGTAAGAAGTTAACTGTCATAGTGGTTTCCTGTTATTCGTAATCTTTGATGAAAGACTCAACTTCGCTTGGTGACGGGAAGTAGGTTCTTCCGCCGAAGTAGGTGGCGACGATGGCGGCGAATGCAGAGGCAAACTCCATCCGGGCCGCGAGGTTGTAATCCTGAAGCAGCGCGTAGGCGTAAGCGGCATGGTAGGCATCACCGCAGCCGGTGGTATCCACTACTGCAACGCGGAAGCATGGCTGGTGGACAATGCCATCACTGCCAAGCGCCCAGCTGCCGTTGGCACCGTCGGTGATCACCAGTTGCGCGTCGGTGAGTTGTGCCAGGCTGTGCAGACACTCTTCGGCCTGCTCCTTCTCACTGATGAACTGTGCTGCTTCAAGCGGCAGGATCACGTGGCCGCCCAGTTTGAGCATCTTGAGTAGCTGTTGGCGGTCACCCGCTTCCATATCGACAACCGACAGGATGCCTCGCTCCTTGGCGAGCTCAAGCAAGGCGGTGTTACCTTCAATGTCGTAGCCATCGACGTACATCAGACGGGTGTTGTCGAGCCATTGAGGATCGATGTCCATCGGAGCCAGGGCGCGATAGCCGTGGGTGGTATAAAAAACGGTGCGCTCGCCAGATTTTGCGTCCACTTCGACCAGAGCGGTAGCTGGTAAAGCGCTTGGGTCTTTGAGCATCAGGCTGGTATCGACGCCACAGCGTTGAAATTCGGAGCGGGCGATCTCGCTCTGCGCGTTATCACCTAAGAAGCCGAGAAAACCCGTGTTGAGGCCAAGAGCGGCCATACCGCAGGCGCCATTGCCGGCTGGTGCACCACCTTGAATAACAATATTGTCGACTTCCTGCTTTCTGCCGAGGGTATATTGCTCAGGCAAAGTCACCAAGAGGTCGACAACATTAAGACCGGACACCAAAACATCAAATGCCATGCTGTCTCTCCTTATACATATTTGTGATTTGATAAGCACAGCATAAGAGGATTAGTGGTTCCTGATTAAATACTCTATTAGACTATGTGTGTACTATTTTTCCCCTTTCAGTTGTGTATCTTTGGGTTTGGGTGGAAAATTAGAACTAGAACAAGCTTTGGAGCCGTCAAATGAAACCCATTTTGGAGCATGTGCCCAATACCGAGCAGCAGTCGCTGTTTTTCAACCGCTATGAAAAAACCAGTTTTACGTTTCCTTGGCATTATCATCCTCAGTGGGAACTGACTTTTATCGTTGAGGGGGCAGGTTCTGCGTACACTGGTAACACCATACGTCACTTTGTGCCTCAGGAGCTTGCCTTAATAGCACCTAATGTTCCCCATTGTTGGAAAAGCAATACGGGAACCAAACGTGGTGTGAAATCGATTTTTGTTCAGTGGGATAACAACATTCTCGGTGAGAACTGGCTTGATAAACCTGAGTTTTCAAGCATCAAGTCAATGTTTGATAACTGTAGTGCTGGGCTGTCCTTTGATAGCGCTAGTGCGTTTGGTGAGAGACTGATAGCGTTGCAGCTAAAGAGTCCATTCAAAAGAACGTTAGGTTTTATTGATTTATTGCATGATTTAAGTTTGCAAACAGAGGTTACTTCCTTGGGACAAGGGGTTTTGCATGCTCCTTCTATAGAGGTCGACAAGCGCATTGTTGCCATATTGGATTATGTAAATAGGAATTATGTCAACACAATAACGGCGCAGCAGATGGCAGAACTAACGAATATGACACCGGTGTCATTCAGTAAGTATTTTTCGCGAACGTTTGAAAAGTCATTCACTCAGTTTCTAAATGAGTATCGTATCAGCCAAGCGTGTAGCTTGTTGATTTCCACTGAACAGTCAGTTGAACAAATTGCTTTTCAATGTGGCTATAACAATATGTCTTTCTTCCATCGTCAGTTTAAGGCGGTTAACAATGGTGTTACCCCTATGGCTTTTCGTGTGTCATACCTGCAAGCATAGTCCAGCTAACTTGCAGGCATGATTAGTGGTTTATTCTTGTGTTGGCTTAAAGACACGAATCCAATCGACTAGCATAGTGCTCTTTCCGGATGTATCAGCAAGATCGTCATCCGTTGGATCGAATGTCCACCAACTCTGTAGTTCGTTGTTAACAATGATATCCATTGGTTTGTAGAATCCTTTGCCACCTTGATAACCATAAGGATCAATAACAGAAGCTGGTGATAAATTACTCGCCGCTTCTAAGTCTGAAAAGTTAAAATCCTGTCGGTTTTGTTTGTAGATATGCACGGCTTGATACCCATTTTCCATGAGAAGCTCGTTGTGTGAATCGAGCTTGGGATAACTATAAGTCCATGTCCAGCCTGTTCCATCGTACATTTTTGTCGCAAATGCATTGTTGTAGAGAACTCGTACCAACTCACCGTTTATGTAGTATTCAAAGTGATACTCGTTGACCCAGTTTACGCCTATTTGCACAAACTGACGGTCGCCATTATTCCACGAATGGGCCCCCCAGCTTTCATGTCCTCCAAGGTGATGAGCATCGGTTGAGCCTCGCCACCAGCTGTTGACATCTTTGGGTTGATAATCCGTGAATGGGTTTCGAATAAATGAGTGATGGCTTAAATGAATGAATTTTGAAAAGTAATTATTGCCATTGCCGCCTCCAGCGTACGCTTCCAGAATATCAATTTCTTGCGTGTCATCGGGGCTTAGAAGCCATACAGCGGCGGCAAGTGAAATGTCAGACATACTAACGCTAGCTTCGACAAACACAGGGAAGACGACCTGATTATTAGAAGAAATACACCCGGCATTGACACCTGGTTTACCCTGCTTATCATCGCGATCGCTGCGAGAGACGGAGAATTGCAAATAGCCATCTTTGACAGCTACGTGATCGTGTTGCCAATATGTTGAACCTGGGCCATCCCAATCTGAGTGATAAAAGTTATACCACCGCCCCTCACCAAAATCTGTTTGATGTGCCGTAGGGTTGAACGTGTACTGGAAATCATCGGAGAGTGCAGTTTGTTCTTGCCAGGTTTTATTTGGGCCAGCATGAGCTGGAACACTAAGGTTATGAACATCAGCAGGAACTTCCGAAACAGAGGTATAACCAGATCGAGATATATCAGTAAGTATTGTACTACTATTAGGTCCTGAGTGAAGGGGCACAACACCGAATCTGTCATCAGGAGCTGATGGGTTACTATTTGACTCACCTCCACACCCTGTCAGTGAGAGCAAAATTGATGAGAGTAAAAATATCCGTTTCATTTACAATATTTCCTTTGAAATTTTATGTTGTCTATTGTGTGAGTTATTATTAATGATGTTTTCTTTTAAGGGCTTTAACGTAAAGCAAGAGGGGCATTTTCAGCCCCTGCTAAACAACACCTAAGATTGGTCAGATACTAAGCTCGTTTGTTTTTCTTTGGATGATTTTAGAATGAACTCAATCTCTTCGATTGATTTATCTTTTGTTTCAGGTAGTAGTTTGGCCATGAGGGCTAATCCGATCCCACTGAATATGGCATACATCATGAACGTACTTGCTGCACCGAACTGAGCAAGTTGCCAAGGGAAGAACTGTTGGATTAGATAACTGGCAATACTAGTTACTATAGCTGAAACAGGTATGGCGGCACTGCGGATAGCGTTTGGAAAAATCTCTGAAAAGAGCACCCACATGATAGGACCAATAGAAATGTGGAATGCCGCAATGAAGCCAAGAATCCCAAATAACACAAGGTATGGGTTAACATGAATTGCTTTTTCAATAAGAATGCTTTGATATTGACGAACTTCATCATCGCTATAAATAACCGATAAAGCATCTTTGAAAGCGAGATCACTTTCAAAATTTTGGTCTTTGATTTCTCTCAAGGGTTCAACATTAATGCTTTGGCTAAGCTCAGCGATAGTGGCTTCATTGATTTGATATTGTGCGCTATTGAAACCATAAGAGCAGGTTAGGTGACTCAAAACAGCACAGAGTAATCCAATTAACAGTAGTGGTCTGCGGCCTAACTTATCAATAAACAAAATAGCAATGATAGTAAATATGATGCTAGTTAATCCGATATAGATTGCTTGCTGAAAGGCGGCATTTCCACCAAACCCAATTTGCTCGAAGACTGTCGGTGCATAAAATAAGATGGCATTCATGCCGGTGATACCTTGAACAACAGCAATAGTTACGCCAATAACTAAGGCTGTTCGATACTTAGAACTCAGTAGTTGTTTCAACTGAATGGTAAAAGTGTGTTGGTTATCCTGTTTCGTTGTCATATTGAAGTTATTCATTGTATTAATAACTTCTTCATGAGAATAAAGGTTGCTGAGGACTTGTTTAGCTTGGCTTTGGCGTCCTTTAATAATTAGCCAGCGAGGTGATTCTGGTACTTTCAATAACAATCCAAGCCATAGAAATGCTGGTATAAGTTCTGAAGCTAGCATGGTTCGCCAGATGCCGGCATGTGACAAGAGAAAGTTGCTTTCCGTTGCACTGACGACTAAGTAATAGTTTATAAAGTATGCTGCAGATAACCCGATGACTATATTAAACTGATTACAAGAGACTAGTTTGCCTCTAAGGCGTGAGGGAGCGACCTCTCCTATGTACATAGATGCAAGTGATAGTGAGCTAAAAGCTAACCCTCCAACAAATCGGGCTGCTACAAGAAATTCATAATTAGGGGCGAGCGCTGAACATAGGGCAGAAAAAACGTATAACACAGCGATTAAAATGAGCGTTTTTTTTCGTCCCCATGCATCAGCTATTTTTCCTGCGAAGAAAAGGGCAACTATCGCGCCCAAGCTTGGAGCGCTGACGACAGTGCCGATCTGTAGGTTACTTAAGCCAAATTCGATGCCGATGTAGCGGATTGTGCCTGAAATGATTGCTGCATCAAGGCCGAAAACAAAGCCTCCAAAAGCTACTATTAATGCATATTTGGTTGCATTTCGGGTATGTAGGTCCATTTGATTATCCTATTCTCTATATTGGTGAACCTATGCTACACGAATGGGTCGAAACTAAATGCATTGTTGATCACAACTGGTAGATCAATTCAGTCTTTAATTAGTCGATTGTTAACCAGTGTCATGGTAAGGGTAACCTGCTATTGGAGTTGTCTTTTTCAGAAATAAAAAATCCGAGCTTGATATGAGCTCGGACTTTCAGCCAAGAGATATTTGTTCAGCAGTATATTGTATTGCTGAAAATTTTTATTGGTAATTTATGTAAACGGTCTTCTTTTGTAGATAACCTTCTAGACCGTATTTCCCATCTTCACCACCAATGCCCGAACGTTTAAACCCTGTATGATAACCGTTTAATAGCTCACCATTTGGGCGGTTAATATAGATTTCACCTACTTCTAGTTCGTTGACTGCCTGCATAATTTTACGCATATCATTAGTATATACATATCCAGATAGACCCAAATCGATATCATTCGCATACTCGAGAGCTTGCTCAAAGCTGTTTACTGGCATTGCTGCAACGATTGGCCCAAATGTTTCTTCTTTCATTATGTCCATGTCGTTGGTTACGTTAGTGATTACCGTTGGAGCAAACCAATAGCCTTTTTCAAATTGAGCACCTTCTGGTCTACCGCCGCCAATCTCGATAGTTGCGCCTTGTTCACGAGCCCTCTCTACCATGCGTGTCAGGTTTTCAATTTCTCGAGCGTTTACCTTTGGTCCAACATCAGTATCGCTGTCTAAAGGGTTTCCGACTTTTAGTTTTCCGACTTTTTCAATGAATTTTGCCATGAACTCATCATAGATCGCTTTATGTATGTACATGCGCTCATTTGAAGTGCAGATTTGACCGCAGTTAGCGAAGCCAGAGTTGACAGCCATTTCGACGACGCTATCTACATCGACATCATCCAATACAATGAATGGAGCTTTACCGCCAAGCTCTAAGTTAAGTGCCGTTATGTTGTCTGAAGCAGAACGATAAAGAATGGAACCAACTTCTGAACTACCAGTTAAGGTAACGAGTTTAGTAATAGGATTTTTCACTAGTTCATCGCCAACCACAGCGCCTTCACCAGAAATGATGTTGACTACACCTTTGGGGAAATCACACTCTGCGATAAGTTTAGCGAATTCAAGCACAGCTAAGGGTGTGTCTGCCGGTGGCATAACTACCATAGTGTTACCTGTTACAAGCGCATTACCTAGCTTACGAGCGGCCAAGGCTAAAGGATAGTTCCAGGCAAGCAAACCAACGGTTACTCCATAGGGCACACGTTGAATCCATATTTGTTCGTCTTGGTTTTCACTAGTGAAAATTTCCCCTTCTATGCGTCGAGCCGATTCGACTGCATAACGAAGAAAGCCGACAGATCCAGATACCTCGCCATAAGCATCAGTGAGTGTTTTCCCTTGTTCATTTGTTAGCAAGTGGGCATACCAAGCAGCGTTTTGTTCTAGCTTGTCTGCGAGTTTAGCAACATAACCTGCTCTGGTTTGCGCAGGTAAGTTAGCCCATGCCTTTGCTGCACGCTCTGAAGACTGAAGCGCTTTTTGAGCGTCTTGGCGTGTTGCGCTGGGCGCGTAGCCTACGATTTCTTCATTACTTGGGTTAAGTATGGTTATCGTTTCATTAGAAGAAGCGTCGGACCATTGGCCATCAATGTAAAGTTTGCTGTATAAAATAGACATATCTATCCTTCATCAATGCTGATTTAATGACGAGAATATAACGCACTCCGTGCAATTGGTAAACCAAAAACAGCATTGGTGGATTAATGTGTGATTATAGTCAGCATGAGCAGTGTTGGTCTTCGCTTTTTCTGCTTCAGATGCCACCGGTGGACGCCTACGAACGTGAACTGTTCAGTAATTATACCCAATTTTTCAATATCCGTGACATGTGCATTTTTGAAACTGGCACAAGTAGTGATAGAATTGGTCGTATTAGCGGATAATAGGTTGATGAATAAACTTGATAACCCCGGATGAAATATGACTGAAGAAAAAAACACAAAAAGAAGATATTATGATATCGGCCTACAAATCGAAGAGCTACTGCATTCGGGTGTATTCAAAGCCGGTGAGCGATTACCGTCGGAGCGCGAGCTGAGCGAGCGATTTGAAACCAGTCGAGCAACGATTCGCGAAGCGATTATCATGTTGGAACTGAAAGGGCTCGTTATTGTTAGGCAGGGGGCTGGAATCTATTTTATTGATTCACCTGATAAAGCTTCGAGTAGCGCATTTATACCCAAAAGTGATATTGGCCCTTTTGAATTATTGCAAGCGCGACAGATTATAGAAAGTAATATTGCTGGCTTTGCCGCGACACAGATTAAGTTTAATGAACTGAGAGAGTTGAAGAAAGTTCTCAACCAACAAGAAAGTCAAAAATGCGGAGATAGCGAAAAATTTGAACAGCTAGACGAGCGATTTCACCATCTAATTGCAGAATCGACGCAAAACCGAGTGCTTATTCGTCAGGCTGCGGAAATGTGGAATACTGTTCGAATTAAAAATCCGCTTTGGCGTGAGTTAAACCA
Source organism: Thaumasiovibrio clandestinus (assembly GCF_047250365.1). Classification (NCBI taxonomy): domain Bacteria; kingdom Pseudomonadati; phylum Pseudomonadota; class Gammaproteobacteria; order Vibrionales; family Vibrionaceae; genus Thaumasiovibrio; species Thaumasiovibrio clandestinus. The sequence goes on along the minus strand of NZ_JBLBVL010000019.1, from coordinate 26,305 downwards.
TAAGTATCTTCATGAAGAACGTTTGCAGAATCAGTGGATAATCGACCATAAACGAATTCTTATGGCACTGCAAAAACGGTCGGCAGAAGAGGCTAAGCAAGCTGTTTGGCAACACATTGAGAATAGTAAATTAGAACTGATGAAAATCGCTAGCTCTGAAGGTATGGATGCTGAACTCGATGATTTTTTCTTCGCATTGGACCTTCAGATAGAAGATATGTAGTCATTCTACCGAAATTACAAACATCATTTAACTAGATGGAAAAGTCTATCCTACTAGACAATTTCTATAACTTAAGTTGTTTAGAGCGAACTGGATAGTTAGTCTTACTTATGCAAGTGGTCTCTTGTTTAGGTTGTTTTTTGTTCAGGATGTGTGTGCAGTGATAGTATGCTTTGGGAGAGAAATTAACAGACTCAAGAGTTAGACAAGTAACTAGCACGCGCACATAGAGACATCGATAGACTAAGAAAAGCTTGCACTTTGTTCGTGCGAGACAGTTTAGGTATGATGCCGTGAAGAAAATGAATAAAGCGGGCGCCCTTTTTACTGTCTCGCAATTGTGCTAAGCGTATGGACAATTGCGAAACCATTAATAACTTATCATTAGCGGTTTATCGTCTAGTTTATAACTGTTCTTACTTCTAGTTAGAATATTGACAATAAAATAGAGTTCGGACACAGGTATTTTTTAACTTAGGCGTATTCTAGATTGGTATGTCGATAGATGTTCGACGGAAAAGTGCACTGTTTTTTTATTTATCCCCTGCCAATACCGCGCGATAACTTTTCAATCGATGAAAATCGACAGGTGATATTTTCCTACTGGTTGGGTCTAATAATTCTTTTTGTTTTAGCTGTCGACACAAACGGATAACGGTTTGAGTTTCGGTACCGCTGTATTCTGCAATTTCACGACTAGTCCAAGGGTAGTAGTCAAAGTGCTGGAAAAGATGGAGTATTGCATCGATGATTCTTACCGCAGCACTGTGAGCCGCAATATCTGACAGTCGATTCTCAGCATCGCCAAGCTCTTGGCATACCTCTTTCATGAGGTGTTTTAGTAGCTCTGGCGCATGTTGTTGTAGCTGGTCTAAGCTCCGCAACTGAATGTGTTGAAGCTTTGTTGGCAGCAAGCTGCGGGTCGTTAGATGATAACGTTGATGGCTGAAAAGGCTTCGATAACCAAAGTAATCGCCCCTGCCATAGACTCGTAGTAGATTTTCTTTACCTGTTTCCGTGATACGATACAAACCGACTAGCCCCTCTTCAAGATAGTAGAAGCCATTGGCAAGTTGATTTGCTCGATAAATAACCTGCTTTCTTTTTATCGTCAGCTCATGGCAGTGAAAAGTAGCTGGAAACATTTTCCTCTCTGTTGTTCGTATATGTGAAAATCTAATTAAAAGCATCGCTTTAGTTTATGTCATAGGACATAAACTAAAAAATTATATTTATGTCACGCGACATAATAGCATGGTTGCTTTCTGATTTATCCTTAGTATGTCTGATTTTTGAGGTGTGCTATGGATTATTTTTCTCTTCTTTTTTCTTTTGATGCGTTATTAAAGCTAGGATTTGGCGCGCTAATTGGTATGTGCCTTGGATTAACTGGCGTTGGCGGTGGCGTACTCATTATTCCTATTCTGACCGTGTTTTTTGGGATGCAAACGATTATGGCCGTTGGTACGGCGAGCATTATCTCGACTCTTGTCAAAGTGAATGCGGGGTTTGCTCATATTCGAGCTGGTAACGTTGCTTGGCGTCCGCTGCGTTGGATGTTACTTGGTGCGGTGCCGATGACGCTTTTTACTACAACGTTGATTATTTACCTTGTCGAGCATAGCACCGTGGGGCCAATGGTCAGTGTTGCTGTTGAAGCTGCCATTATAGCCGTAATGCTCTTTGCACTTGTTTCGATTTACCGAAAGTATCGTCAGGCCAATCAGCCGAGTGATGCTGTGTCGCGATCAAACTCAACCGCTGTTGGGGCCGGGATGGCTTGCGGCTCAATCCTTGGTTCAACCGGCGTTGGTGGTGGTGTAATGTTATTGCCAGCATTTAATTCACTATTGGGTGTCGATATTAAGAAATCGGTTGGCTCGTCGGTTGTTATGGCGTTGGTGCTTTCGTCATTAACTGCATTGAATTATAGCCGTGGTGGGCAGAGTGATATGATTGCTGCAATTATTATGACAGCAGGCGCTTTCATTGGTGTCCCTATTGCCGTTAGATTGCTAAAACGTTTTTCGGATAGCCAAGTCTATTTATTAACCTTAGCAATTATTAGTGTTAGTTTGGGTCTAACATTGTTTAGTTAGACATTATCTATTTCATCTAAAAAGCGTCCACAGGGCGCTTTTGGGGTTATATGGGTCCGGTTTCCACGAGTGCTGGTCGTTGCCAAGAATGATAAGTAGTAAGGTACATGTTGCATATCGAGGTAAAATAATGGCTAGGTAATTGCTTTTGTTTGTGATATACCTCTCGTTTATGTGAGCTGTTTTAGATTTTTTATAGATATTCTTATCTGTACACGGTTGAGATTATCTATATAAGACTTTCTTTATTTTCACACTTGCGATTTAAGTCGTTGTTATTTAATCGCTTTATGACGAGCCGTCTTCTTTCGATCCATTTAAAGATGAGAGCTATGTCACATTCTAAATGTGGTATTACAAAAATCCAGTAAAAGACTTTTGGGTGCTCTAGAGAAATGGCTGTTGAATATCGACAATATTGCCTAACGTAAACCACGACTGCAATTACAAATACTGAAGGGGAATTGGCATGATCACCGATTTAATTAATGAGTCACTGATATGCTTAGATCTTAAAGCGACAACTAAGCACGATGTGTTCAACGAAATGATCGAGATTTTATACTCGCAGAAACGCATTGGTGATAAAGAACTATTCTTGCAAGATGTGTTGGCACGAGAAGAGTTAGGTAACACTGGCTTTGAAGACGGTGTCGCACTGCCGCATGCGAAAAGTAACGCTGTTATCTCCCCGGCTGTTGCTATCGGTATTAGCCGTTCAGGTATTGAATATGGCGCGGAAGACGGACTACCATCTAAACTATTTTTCATGATTGCCTCGCCTGATAATGGCGCTAATCATCATATCGAAGTACTGGCTGAGCTGTCGTCGAAATTAATTGAAGATGGTTTTATTGAAAAGTTTTTAGCCGTTGATAACACACACGATGCCTTACAGTTGCTGTTAGAAGAAAAAGCGGTAGTTGAAACGTCAGCAAAAGATAAAGGTTTCATCATTGGTGTGACGGGTTGCCCTGCAGGTGTGGCACATACGTACCTAGCCGCAGAAGCTCTAGAAAGAGCGGCAGCTGAGATGGGCTACGAGATTAAGGTTGAGACCAATGGCTCACTAGGTGTCGAGAACAGCCCAACAGCGGAAGAGATTGCACGTGCAGATGCGATTGTTATTGGTTGTGATAAGCAAGTTGACCTGACACGTTTTGCCGGTAAACGCCTGATTGAAAAAGGTGTTAAAGCACCAATAAAAGACGCGAAAGGGTTAATTGAAGAGGCGTTAACCGCACCAGCTTACGAGGCTGTTATTGGCCAGAAGGTGTCAGCAGAGCAAGGGTCTTCGACTCACGCAAATTCCGAGCAGAAGAAGCATGCTTCTCGTTTTATTCCCTTCCTGGTTGCGGGTGGTCTGCTGGTTGCGCTAGTGTTAGCGATGAAATAATTCGTGCAATAACGACAGGCGTCTGATTTTGACTAACACCCGCTATCGGCGGGTGTTGTTTTATGTGTAATGTGATCTATTTGCGGCTTAGCAGCACAGCCATTACTCCGCGCGGATAAGTATTTTACCTTGCTGATTACAGAGCATGGCATGCTGCCCAGTTGTTTGCGAATAGCCAACAATTGGTAATAATGTTGGGTGCCACAAAAAGAAAAGCTAATGGTAATGCATCGGATTTATCATCCAAAAAGCGCTTGTAACGTTTTAGTTGCTTTAGATTGAAACGAATGTCGTTATTGCCCTTATTGAATCGCTGCAAAGGCAACCGCATCAAGCCTATACCATCATTGGACTCGCTCTGGTAAGCTAGCTGCCGCTCGAGTATGCTGAATTTAATGCTGAGTAAAATAGACCATATAAAAGAGTAATAAGCATGAACAACGAAAAAGACATTATCGACAGCCTTGAAGAGCTAGAGACATTCCTACTGGCGATTGAAAATGGCGGGTTAGGGTTAAAAGATGTCGCGGGTGTTGCCATGGCAACCAATAACGCCGATGGCCGCCGTTTTGTTGCTGTGCTAGACGAAAAGAATCAATTGTTATTGGCTCGTTGGATCACGGAAGAAGTGTTCGAAAACGGGCAGGATCTGGTTCGCTATGGCACCAAGCCACGTCACTAATTAAAGCGTTCCGATGTGAAGGTGTGCTTTACAGTGACAACCAGCAACGAATTTACGCGTTGCTGGCTTGGTGTCGTTAGCGCTTTGCTGTTGGATCAACGCACGCATAAGTTTGACCAATGCTCGCAGGGTCAGCAAGCAACGTGTGAATGAGTCGCGCCACTTCGCCGCGGTTGATTAGGCCGTGCACCTCAACACCTTGCGATAGCTCACCTTGTTGAGTTGCAGGGCCTTGGTTTAAGCCCCCAGGACGTACGATGGTATAGTCAAGTTCACTGCTGGTTAACCATGTCTCGGCCAGCGATTTTTCCCTTACCGCTCCACCAAAGCCGCGACGAGCGCGCTCTGACAGATATTGCCAAGAGTCGCCACAACCGAGCGATGTCACCATGAGAAAGCGATTTATCTGACGCGCTTGAAGGGCGTTAATCAAGTGACGATGCCCAATATAATCAACAGGCACTTCCGCACTGTAACTACCCATAGTAGAAATGACCCAAGCATCCTGAGGGAGTTGCTCAACGACAGCCTCTACCTGATCTTGCTCGGTTGCATCACAGCGATAAACCTGTTTACATGCACTTTGCATTGCTGCAGATTTGTCTGGATTGCGTGAGATACCTGTTACGTGAAAACCTTGCGCATTAAAATGTTCAGCAATAGCAAGACCAAGTCCGTTACCCGCGCCCCAAACGACAATTGTATTCATTTTGTCTCCTCAATGAAGGTATTGCTCTGCCAATGATGTACCGGTATTCAATTTGACTCATCAGCAGGCGTTAATACTGTTTAATTAGATTTATTTACTAGGCATACCTTGGCGTAATCGGCTAGCTGATAATGACAGGGTAGCCCGCTGTGGGGTGAGGGATTACATTCACTTGCCACTGATAGACTGCATTTACAATCTCAGGCGTTAGCACCTCATCAGGCTTACCGTCGGCGACAACGTGTCCGCCGTTAAGTAAAACTAGCCTATCACCATACTGGGCAGCAAGATTGAGATCGTGAATGACAGCCACCACTGCCGCTCCTTGTTTAGCCATTTTTCTCGCTAGGCTTAATGTTTTGTGTTGATGCCCTAAGTCTAATGCCGATGTTGGTTCATCCAGTAATAGTGCACGTTGCTCGCCACTTTGTTCGATTTGAGTTAGCACGCGCGCAAGGTGAATGCGTTGCTTTTCTCCCCCAGACAGAGATGGGAAGATACGCTCGGCGAGGTGACTCACATCGGTGATCGCCATGTTCTTGGCAGCAATCGCTTCAATATCTTGTTGTGATGCGACGAGGTTTAAACCGCCGAGTTCTACCACCTCTCGTGCACTAAAAGCAAAGGTGAGATTACTGTGCTGAGGCAGTATCCCAAGATGTTTGGCTAACTGTGACGGCTTCCAGTCTTTGAGTGACTTTTCAAAATAGGCAACCTCACCTTTTGTTTTCCATTCGCGACTGATCAGCTTAAGAAGGCTGCTTTTACCTGTTCCATTCGGGCCTAAAAGAATCGTAAATTCGCCAGCTTTGATATTGGAGGAAACATTTTCGAGAATGGTTTTCGTGCCTAGCGTTAGGTTTAGGTTGTTGAAACAGATCGCACTCATGCCAGCTTTCCTCGTTGTTGAATCAATAGCCAAATAAAGAACGGGGCACCGATTAGCGCAGTAACAATACCGACTGGCATATCAAGTGGAGCAACAACCGTTCTTGCAATCATATCGGCGACCAGTAGCAGAAGGGCGCCAAGGATAGCCGAAAGTGGAATTAGACGACGATGGTTTGGACCCGCAATCATTCGCCCGATGTGTGGCACGATTAGGCCAATGAAACCAATCATTCCTGCCAGTGACACGGTCACGCCAACGCCAGCGGCGGTGAGTAGAATAAGGCGACGCTTTAAATTCTGAACATCGATACCCATATGGTTAGCTTCTGCTTCACCCAGTAGCAAGGCGTTAAGTTTATCTGCATCTCGATAAAATAGGGTGAACAGTATGGCAAGCGCGCAGAATGCCAAGGTGATCCCACTCCAGTTAGCCCCTGATAGTGAACCCATACTCCATAAAGAGAGATCGCGAAGTGCTTGATCGTCGGCAAAGTAGTTCATTAAGCCCAACCCGGCGCCGGCAAGAGCACCAATCGCCACGCCGGCGAGTAGCATCATTGCAACAGATGTACCGTTGGCACTGGTGCCGAGCTTATAAACCAAAATCGTCGTGAGTGCGCCACCAATAAAAGCGAAAATTGGTACCGTACCGAGCAACAGTAAAATTGGGTAGTTTGCAGCAAGCGCACCGAAAAGAACGATAGCGATAGCCGCACCTAGCGAAGCGCCTGCAGAGACGCCGATAATCCCAGGATCGGCTAACGGGTTGCGAAACAGTCCTTGCATGACAGTGCCACACATTGCCAACAGTCCACCAATGGCAATGCAGAGCAAAGTGCGGGGAAGACGTACTTGTTGGATTACCATTAGAATGTGGTTTGGCAAATCAGAATCTAAGGGTAGCAACGCGCGCATACTGTCCCAAAAACTAATATCCATTGGGCCTAATGAAATGGAACTTACCACGGCCACATAAAGTGAAATGGCACTCCACAGCAATAAGGTGCCAAACGGCAAACGGTTAGATTGAGTACGCATTACAGATTAGGCTCGCTGCTGAGATGTGCTTGGAGCGTCTCAGTTAGCTCGAGACTTTGCAGGCCAAATCCACTGATGATGGCTGCACTACGCACTGGGATGAAATTTTGATTAATTCCTGCAGGGGTTGCAGCGAGAAGCGGGTTCTTTTCGAGGATTCCATCAATGCCACCCATCGCTTCCCATGTTCGTTCTGCAAGCATAATGTATTCAGGTTGAATTTCTAAGATAGCTTCAATTGACATGGGCTTATACGAATTGAAACTCGCCTCTACTGGATTGATGCCACCAGCGAGTTTGATCACGGTATTGACCGGTGTTTGATCGCCAGCGACGGTCATGGGACGATTTTCCGACATCATGACAAATAACACGCGAGGCGCTGTCTCTGGCTTATGCTGTTCTAGCGCTTCAAAGCGTTGATTAACCGCTTTTTTTAAGGTTTCTGTTTTTGATGATAGACCGGTAATTGTGGCAATTTCATCAATACGCTGAACAAGATCTGCGGCGTGATTTCCCGTTGAAACGGTCTCTATCGCAACGCCGGCATTGCGAAGTGCATTGATTGTCGACTCTGGCCCCATTTCGTCAGAGCCAATAATCATGTCTGGCGCAAGTGAGAGTAACCCTTCAGGTGACAATTGACCCTGATAGCCGAGAATTGGGATATCGCTATCTTCGTCAATGTAATGGCGACTCGAGAGATCAACACCAACGAGTCGCTCCTCAATACCAAGTGCATAAATAATCTCAGTGCTAGTTGAGCCTGCACTGATAATGCGTACATCTTGGTCAGCGATAACGGCAGATGACAGTGTCATTGCAATCAGGCCAACAGCGGAATATTTAAGCTTGTTCATTAAAGGCGTGCTCATTAGTTTGCCTCTTCCATAATAATTTGGGTTTGAGATAGGTTGTTTTTCTGCATAAATGTCAACATTTGCATCATCAGTTGTACATGCGCTGTTCCATCGGCGCCTAAGATCACCGGTGTTTCCGGCTCTGCTTCTATTTTGGCGAGCAATGTATTGGTAAACGTGTCCCACTGTTCGAATTGGTCGCCGTTTATTGCCCAGTGAGGCGCATTAGGGTGAATATTAATGGCAATTACATCGCTCTCAACATCGGAAAGAACCCGCTCTTCATTGGTTGTCGGTATGTCGATTTCTAGCGTTTGGATATTGATACTGGCAGTCAGTAGCAAGAAAACCATTACGATGAAAATGATGTCCAACAAGGGGGTTAAATCGGGTTTAAAGTCGGCATTGGTTTGCGAAGTGGTCGATGTAATCATGCGCAGCACTTCGCTACTTTTTCACAATGCTCAGCACAAGGTGAAGGACAATGCGGTTGGTCGATAGATAGGCCTTCAAGATAAAGGTTACAGTGATTGAGGGTGTACTCAATTTTCGCTATCACTTTGTCGGCCCAAACGGAGAACAGTTGTGAGCAGGTAATCGCGGGAAGTGCAATAATAAGACCTGCAGCTGTTGTCGCCATTGCCAAACCAAGGCCATCAGCCAGATCCGATGGTGCAACAGAACCGGTGGTTTGGGCGATACCTTCAAACATACCAATCAAACCTAACACGGTGCCTAATAGGCCGAGAAGTGGACTGATCACCCCGATAATATTAAGAATACGAAGCCCAGAAACGAAACGCTGGCGTTGGGTGTGTAGCCAAATTGATACTGCTTCTTCACGGAGATTTTTCGGGAAGTGACGATGGGTGAATAACATCACGATGCCGCGCGAGATCGGTGAACGATGCTGGGAGTGATATTCAGCAAAAGCAGTCAGTTGGTCTTGATCACTAACATCCAGCTCGTAGAGTTTACCTAGCACGTTACGGCTATGAAAGCGGCTATTTAGCAGAATATAAACTAAGCGTTCTAGAACTATCATTAGTGTTACTACAGACAGTGCTGTTAATGGCCAACTCATTACGCCTAATTGGTGTTGAATGGACGTAAAAATACTCATGGTGATTTCTCTTAGTTAAGCTTAAAACGAACAGGAACCTTAACGCGATACGCGATGGCAGTGCCGTTCTCATAAAAAGGTGACAGTCGCCATTTAGCAACGTCGTTTAATGCTGCTTCATCCAATACGTCATGACCTGATGATTCAACGATGGTCAGGGCATGTTGAGAGCCATCTGCGTTCATCTCAATTTCTATCCAGACGGTTCCTTCCAAACCACGACGTCGAGCAAAACGAGGGTAATTTATGGGCCCTGGTTTTGCCTCAAAAGTTGGATTTTCAATAAGTTGAGGTTGTGCCGATTGAGTATGATTGATCTCTTCAGGCGTACTTTCTGACGCATCACTTTGCTCGACTTCGACTATTGGCTCAGGCTCAATAATCGGTTCGGGTTCAACAATCGGCTCAGGCTCAATAATCGGTTCGGGTTCAACAATCGGCTCAGGCTCGATAATCGGCTTAGGTTCGATAATCGGTTCAGGTTCGATAATCGGTTCAGGTTCGATAATCGGTTCAGGTTCGACAATCGGTTCAGGCTCGATAACTGGTTCAGGTGCAGGCGGCGGAGTTTGTACTGAGACAAACGACAAACTGACTACGTGTCCTTCTTCGTCTGAGCGAACCCCCAACTCTATCGTGGGGGACGGTTTAGGGAATGCCGTACTGTGAATTAGAACAGAGGCAGCTCCAAAGAGAATGTAACGGCGTAAATTCATATCGAATCTGATAATTATGTGAACTGGTGTCTATTATTCATAAAATGCGAATGATAGCAATTATCATTTGCATTTTATCTTTGCTTTTGTATGATTAGGCAAGTTGTTGAAAAGGTGTGTAAATATTTTGTTAATGCACTGGTGTTTACTTGTTTAATGTGGTTTCTATGATCGATTTGAATGATGTTAGTTTGGTTGGGCAGTCAAGCCCAGATCCACTTCGTTTCGCCTTTGCTAAAAAAGGTATGGCTCATCCAGGAGGCCAAAGTAAACCGGTTCCCCCACCGCAGGTACAGCAAGCGTTGTCCAGTGCGTTACAAACCGTGCCTGAGAATGCAGGCCCACGTTGCTTGTACGTACATATTCCTTTTTGTCGAGTGCGTTGCACTTACTGTAACTTTTTCCAATATGCGTCTAGTAAGTCTTTAATTGATGCCTATTTTAACGCCTTGACAGTCGAGTTAACGCGTAAAGCAGCACAGCCATGGACACAGTCTGCGCCTTTCCAAGCGGTGTATATCGGCGGGGGAACGCCGACAGATCTCAGCGCTGCTCAGCTGCGTACTCTGGGAACCATGATCCGAGATCTATTTCCATTAACGCCAGATTGTGAACTGACCTTAGAGGGGCGAGTAAACAAATTTGACGATGAGAAGTTTGAGCATGCTCTTGAAGGTGGCTTCAACCGTTTCTCGTTTGGTGTACAAAGCTTTGATACTAAAGTACGCCGTGCTGCGAAACGCCTTGATGATGGTGATGTTGTCGTTCGTCGCATTCAGGATCTAGTGGCATATAATGCCGCGCCGATTGTGATTGATCTACTTTTCGGCCTACCACATCAAACGTTAGATACTTGGCAAACCGACTTGGATGGTTACTTAGAGTCAGGTGCTCATGGTGTTGATCTTTATCAGCTTATTGATATGCAGGGTTTACCGATGCATCGGATGGTTGAGCAAGGTAAGTTACCAATGCCAGCCGATACTCCAACAAAAGCAACAATGTTTGAGCGTGGTGTGCAGTTTATGGCAGGGCATCATCAGCGCCGCTTAAGTTGTAACCATTGGGCCAAAGATAATCGTGAACGCAGTATTTACAATAGCCTCGCGAAAACAACCGCCGAGATACTGCCTGTTGGTGCTGGTGCGGGTGGCAATGTTGGTGGCCTGCAAATGATGCAAACCCGCGATATGGATGATTACATTGCAGCGGTTAATGCACAGCAATATCCAGTGCCAATGATGATGCGTAGCGCGGGTGGTGGCGAGATAACCGCTTGTGTTAAGGCGGCCTTTGACCGCGGTGTACTTTCTCAGCAGCACCTAAATCGTCTTGCCGGTTCTCACCTTTTTGAGCAATTAATGCCGTTATTTAGTGCATGGCAAAAAAATGGCTTAGTGAACATATCGTCTAAATACCTGACCTTAACGCTCGCTGGTGAATTTTGGACAGTGACGTTGGCACAAAATACGATCCGTACGATTGCGACGTTGAAAGCGGCACAATCTGCAGCTTAACGTTATTCGTTCATTTTATATTTATTATATTTGCGGTGCGTAATGTACCGACATCAAGGAGAATATCATGTACGAGACATGTACATTTGAAGATGCGAAACAATTAATTGCTGCGTTATTAGAAGAAAATGCGGGCATGTCAGTAACGGATCTTGCAACTAAAGCTAACTTGACTGAAGCAGAAGCTTGTATGGCACTACCAGAAGAGATGGTAGTTGCAACAGATGGCAAGCACGCTGAAACGATTTTAACGGCACTACCTGACTGGGGGCGTGTTACTACCATTATTAATAACTTCGGCTCTATTTTTGAAGTTAAAGCGCCTTTCCCTAAAGGCAAGAGCATGCACGGTTATTATAATTTGTTGAGCCGTGAAGGATTAAATGGCCATTTGCGTATCGATTTGATCACCAATATCGCCTTTGTCAGCAAGGTATTTCATGGGATGGATACTCACCATATCGCGTTCTTTAATAAAGAGGGTGGGTGTGTATTCCGTGTTTATCTTGGTCGTGATAAAGCACGTAACCTGCTGCCAGAGCAGGTTGAACGTTATAATGCGATGAAACAGGTATACGTGTAATGACCCGGATGCGGTCACTGAGGGTGGCCTTTATTTTGAAGTAAGTGGTCTTTCTCTGCGCGATATTATTCATATCAGGGAAGAGCACGTCAGAAAATAAAAGTGATTGAAGAATTAAACTATTTGTTTGCTATACGCACCTGCAGAATATTTAGGTGCGTGAATTACTTCGCCTAAATAAAGAATGATTTAAATTAGCACGCCTATTTTGTGGGACTCAAATGAAAATTTCAAGAATTGCGTTATTAGTGAGTATGGCATGCTCTTCTCATGCCTTTGCCAACGAAACATTTACTTTTGATGAAGTGGTTGTTTCTGCAACACGTACCGAACAAGAAATTCGTGATGTCGCATCCAGTGTCGCGACAGTGAGTGATCAGGATATTGAAAATACCCTGTCCCAAAACTTACAACAAATACTGAAATCCAAGCCAGGTGTTAGCATGGAAGGGCAAGGGCGCTTCGGTTTGTCAGGTTTTAATATTCGCGGGCGTGAAGACAATTATGTAAAAACTATTGTCGATGGGGTACAGCAATCTAGCCTGTATAACCCAGGTGCAGATGTGATGCGTAAAAATCAAAATACCGTTGAAACAGATACATTAACGAGTATTGAGATCAATAAAGGGCCAGTTTCAAGTTTGTATGGTTCAGATGCACTAGCTGGTGCGGTGATTATGCGTACCAAGCGGCCTGAAGACTTTCTTACTGCGTCGGGTGACGACAGCTATGCATCCATTAAAGGTGGATACGCCAGCGTCAATGAGAGTTTTAAATCCACGGTAACCTTGGCCAATAGAAGCGGCGACTGGGAGTCGTTGGTGATGTATACAAAGCGAACGGGCCATGAGACACAGACGCACAGTAGCGGCGCGGATATTGAAGGGCGCGATCGTGGTCAGGCAGATCCATTTGATATCACTCAGGATAACTTTTTAGGTAAACTCTTTTATCAGGCAAGTGAATCCCACCGTTTTGGTTTCACTGCAGAGGTGTTTAACCGTCAGGCTGATGGCGATCTTTTGCATAATAACGGTTATGAGATAATGCCAGGTCTGGTTTATTCTCAGAACAGTGCCAATGATGAAGACCAACGCATTAGATTTAGCTTAGAGCACCAATGGCAGGCTGATCAGCTCTTATTTGATGACCTTGATTGGTTGTTAGCTTGGCAACGTAGTGAATCTAATCATTCAACGTTTGATCATACCACTGATCACCCGATGATTTCTAAGCCGGGCTACCGTGAGCGTGAACGTAATGGTACCGATGAATCTACGCAGTTAGATGTTAACGCAAATAAAGGGCTTGAGTGGGGATCGAGCTACCATGAGTTGAGTTATGGTCTTAGTTACCTAACTAACCAGTTTGATCTCGATTATACCAACTACTATTACAGTGATGGTAGTGTGGTTGATGCGGCGCCAGAGGTTCCAAATGCGAAGTCGAATATTTGGGGTGTGTATATGCAGGATCAGGGCTTCTATCTGGATGATCAGTTAGTTGTTACTTTTGGTGCACGCTACGACAGTTTTGAATCGACGCCAAATAGTGGTTCGGGCTACGAGAAGGCCAGCAATGATAAGTTTACTTTCAGAACGGGCGCGGTGTACCACTGGACAGACAGTTTCAGTACGTTTGCTCAAATAAGTCAGGGCTTTAAGGCGCCAACGCTGCAAGACCTCTATTACCAGTATTCAATGGGGGTCGATATTCTGCCTAACCCTGATTTGAAAGCTGAAGAGAGCATTGCTTACGAAATTGGTACGCGATTTGCCCATCGATTTGGCCGTGTTGAGATGTCGGCATTTTATAATGATTACAAAAACTTTATTGAGGATAGATGCTTAGATAACTGTGATTATCAAGGCGACGATCCAGATGTTAAAGAGCAATGGAAAAAGGTCAATATTGCTAAAGCCAAAATTTACGGTGCAGAGGTGAGCTCACAAACCGATTTGGCTGCACTGGTGCCGGCACCGCAAGGCAGTTTTGTCGATATGTCTCTTGCTTGGGCGCGAGGTGAAGATCGTGAAACGGGAGATGCCATTGATTCAGTGGCACCACTAACGGCTTATATGGCAGTGGGCTATGACGAACCGCATGGCCATTTTGGCGGGCGAATCTCTGTTGAGGCTGTTGCTGCAAAAGAAGGCAGTGATTGGTCAGACAGTGAGAACCTCAAGGCGGCGGGTTACGCGATAACGGATATTACCACGTACTACATGCCAACGGAGAATATGACGTTGCGTGCTGGTGTGTTCAATGTTTTCGATAAGAAGTACTGGCATTATAGCGACTTAGTTAATCAAACAGCATCGAGCCAAGGGATTGATCGTCGAACTCAGCCTGGCCGAAACTGGGGTATTGATTTCGAATACGAGTTCTAATGATAAGTCGTTTGATGTTGGCGAAGTATTCTAACCGTACAGCCCACCCACAGTGGGAGGGCGGCGTGCTTTGTTCAGCTTGCTGTTTTTGTGCAGCGACGGAGCGGCAAATAGCATTTATGAGGAAAATTTTGTGAGTGACGTACGATTAACGTCTTTGTCCACACGCTGGATCTATCAACAGGCAATGAAGCATAAGAAACGCCTGATTATCGCGAATGTCGTGGCGGTGTTGGCCACCTTTATCAGTGTGCCAATCCCAATGCTATTGCCCATTATGGTTGATGAGGTTTTGTTAGATAAGCCCGCTTGGGGCGTGAACGCGATGAATGTGTTGTTGCCACAAGCTTGGCATCAACCTGCAGCGTATATTGTTTTTTCTTTGGTGCTCATTATTACTATGCGTACATTGAGCCAAGGCTTGAATATTCTGCAGAGTCGGCAATTTACACTGGTGGCGAAGTCGCTCACTTGTCTGATCCGTCACCACGTTCTCGATAAACTGGGGCGTGTTAGCATGCGACAGTATGAGGAGAAAGGCAGTGGTGGGATCACCTCACATTTGGTGACTGATGTAGAAACTATCGATAAGTTTATTGGTGACACGCTCAGTCGAGTAGTCGTTGGTGTGTTGAGTATTATTGGCATTGGTGCCGTTCTATTGTGGTTAGATTGGCGTTTAGGGTTGTTCATTCTGCTGCTTAATCCGGTGATTGTTTATCTATCACGTATTATGGGACAACGAGTAAAAACACTTAAGCGCAAAGAAAATCAATCATTTGAGCGGTTTCAGCAGCGCTTGGTTGAAACCCTTGAAGGGCTCTATCAATTGCGAGCGGCAAACCGAGAAAAAGATTATCTAGCACGATTAAAATCGGATGCAGAAGGGATTCGTGAAGACGCCGACCGCTTTGCATGGCAGTCAGAAGCTGCTAACCGAGTTTCATTTTTAATGTTTATGCTTGGTTTTGAAGTCTTCCGCGCGGCGGCGATGATAATGGTACTGTTTGCTGACCTAACGATTGGGCAAATTTTTGCCGTGTTTGGTTATCTTTGGTACCTGCTATCCCCAGTACAAGAACTGCTTGGGATTCAATATGCTTGGTTTGGTGCCTCGGCGGCTATCAAGCGCTTGAATGCGTTACTCAATCTTGAGGAAGAAAATCGTCCAATAGCCACCGTTGACCCCTTCAAATCCTGTCGCTCAATTGACATAGAGTTTCGTGATGTTAGCTTTAGCTATGATGAAGAGCGCCAAGTCTTAGATGGGTTGAGTTTGCACATTCCTGCGGGAAAACGGGTTGCGTTGGTGGGGGCATCTGGCGGTGGTAAATCGACCTTGATCCAGTTGTTGATGGGTATTTACCAAAAAGACAGTGGTAATATTTGCGTTAATGGTGAGCCAATTGAAGCGGTGAGCTACGAAGCATTGCGAGAAAAGATGGCGGTGGTGCTGCAACAACCGATGATCTTTAATGATACTCTGCGTCAAAACCTCACGCTGGGTGACACCAAGTATACCGATGACCAGTTGTGGCAAGCGTTAGAGGTGGCACAACTGACTGACGTGACTGAAAAGCTGCCCGCTGGTTTAGATTCTGCACTTGGGCGTCAAGGGGTGCGCTTATCGGGTGGTCAACGTCAGCGTTTAGCCATTGCGCGTATGGTGTTAACTGATCCTGATCTGGTCATATTGGACGAGGCAACTTCGGCGCTAGATACGAAAACAGAAGCGGCGTTACACGAGGCATTGCAGAAGTTTTTGGCGAACCGGACCACCTTGATAGTTGCTCACCGCCTTTCTGCGGTGAAACAGGCTGATCTTATTTATGTACTGGAAGATGGCAAGGTTTCACAATCAGGAAATCATGCTGATTTGGTTAATCGTACTGGCTTGTATAAAACCTTATACGGCAACCTGCAAGCGAGTTAATTCCTAATCTGTTTCAATCTGAATGATCTGGTCATTATTATTTAGCCCCACTATGCGTGTGGGCTAAAGCTTGCCATACGTGAAATTCGAGCATACACATGGTAGTGTTAGAAAAGGATACAGAATCAGTGTTTAACTTATGAATAAAGAATCAAGTTGTGGTCGTCATTTACCCCAGCTTTCAGATGAAGCGATGGCTCGCTTAGTGCAAATATTTAACTTGCTGGGGGATCCGAAGCGGTTGCAGTTGGTCATTGCCTGCCTCGATGAGCCGCAGCCCGTGTGTTGTTTGGCGGAACAGATCGGCATGTCGCAGCCCTTAACCAGCCATCATTTACGCAGTTTGCGTGAAGCTCGGGTATTAAAATCGACGCGAAAGGGTAAACAAATGTTGTACGAACTTGATGACCATCATATTCGCCATGTCGTGTTAGATTTAGCTAATCATGTTCTTGAGCAGCGTTAGGAAAATGTTTGGGTTCGATAGCCTTAGTGATAGGGCTCAATATCGGTTTAAATATTATATATTTTACTACTCTCAATGAGAGAATTGAGGTAAATTCTTCCTGTTCAATCTGGGAAGTAAAAATGGATAAACATGAAGAAGTGTTAATAGCACTACGTCAGATCATTCGAGCTATCGATCTGCACTCAAAGAAACTAAATAAGGAAGCGGGGTTAACTGCACCTCAGCTGCTTTTAATGCGTGAAATTCGCCAGGCGGGAGAGGTTACCATCCGTCAATTGTCGAATAATACCAATATGAGCCAAGCGACTGCGACGACGATTCTTGACCGCCTTGAGAAAAGAGGGTTAGTTGAACGCCGCCGTAGCGTACTGGACAAACGTAAAGTGCATGCCTATCTTACTCTTTCCGGTGAAGAAACCCTCAGTAAAGCACCGCAACCTCTACAAGAGAACTTTATTCATCAGTTTCATAAGCTAGAAGAGTGGGAGCAATCGTTGTTGCTGTCATCGGTTCAGCGCATATCTTCAATGATGAATGCTGAGCATTTAGATGTTGCACCAGTGATGTGTACAGGTAGTGTGACTGAGTGATGTGAATGGATATGACAGATGCGTGGTATCTGTCATATCTTCGAAATGAGTGACGCAATCCCTTCGAGTTATCCCCCCCAACCAGAGGAACGAGAGCTGCTTTTACTGCTGCTCCAACTTGACTTCGCTTTTGCTGTAGAGCCAAACCCACCCCGTTTTATTGTGCGCGATACTGTCGGCTTGGTTTTCATATCTTCGCTTGGGATTTTCACTTTGGTTCGCTGACTAACGCGATCATAACGATAGCCATCAGCAGTGGTCCAGCGATCGTAGTAGATGCTACCTGGATAGGTAGAGTAATACATGGGTTGCGAATAATATTGTGAACCATTTAGCATGCGAGCGAACATAAACCCCGTCATTGCAGGCATAAACCAGTTATTCTGAGGGTTATGCATGCAGCTGTTTGAGCCAAATTCTGCCTGACAATCAGCTAATGAGTTGTATTTAGGTGCAGTTCGTTCCGCATCAACTAATGCTAGCTCATAGGCAGATTGGCAGGATTCGGATTGAGCTGGATTGTCATCCACACAATCAGCAACAGATTGATAAATGGTCCCATCAACCTCTTTATCTCCACAGCCTGTAAGAACTGCTGCGGCAATAGGCGCAAGGGTAAACCAGCGCCACTCTTTGCGTAGGTGATCAGCATTGATCGTTTTACTTCGCTTCATATCACCTCCATCAGTACGTCATGCATGCGGCATTCAAAATACCCACCGCAAGGGACATGCTCGCCATGATGATCGCAGCAGGGAGTTCGTTGTTTTTAATCCGTTCAACCAGCTTGGGCATAAAACCAAAGCGAATGATGGCAAAAGCGACAATTTGCGCCACCAGCGCGATCACGCCCCATAACGCAAAGTCAATCAGGTTGACAGCGTTGCTAGCAGCACCGCCAATAGCAAGTGCGTAGCCTAAAAATGCCCCAGCTAATGCAATCGCGGCAGCACTGTTTTTCTCTTCTTTTACTAAGTGCCATTCATCGTGTGGGGTTACACGGGTATAAATAAACTTGAAAACAAGTAAGAACAGCAGAGATAAACCAAAATACATCAGGAAAGCGGGAAGCCCAGAGAGGTATTGTGTCAACATAACAGAGAATCCTTAAGCAATAAGTTTAAAATCGGTAGGGGAGAGAGCAAATCCGGTGCTGATCACGACGCAACGCTCTGCTTGTCCCTGTTGTATTTTTTCTTCCCCAGCAACAATGAGACTTTCAAACAGGTTACTATTAACTTCACGCTCGTACAGCATGGCGAATTGATCTGTTTCAGTTATATTGTTTGAGGCAGACCATGTTTTTTCAGTCATAGCAACGGGCTTTATATTGTCCCAGACTTTGTCAAAGTGATGCCCTTCCAGCTGCCAGCTATCGTTAACAATGTCGTTGTCTAACCACTGTTGCCATTGCGAAGAGGTATCAACTGATTTTGTTTCATAGAAATAGAACAGTTTGACCTCACTAATATCCGCATCCTCGGTACCATGCTGTAAGATCTGGATAAACCCATCATCATCAGTGTAGTAGCGTACCAGTCGAGTATTTTCATCAAGTTGAACAACACCAACCGCCTGAATCAATTGCGTTTGGCTTGCTCCTTCAATGATCAGCTCTGGTTCTATAAGCTTTAGTTTTAGTGGGTCTAGCTCAAAGGCTCCGCCAAGGTATAGCCCTAGCACCTCAGGCGGTGGTGAAACTGACGCCGCGTTGTCTGAAGCGCTTTTCTTTTTGAACCAATCAAACATAATATTTTACCAGTGAAAGTCTGAGACACGCTCATCAGCAATATAAAATAGCGTCATTCCTGAATAAACTTCGGTATCAAGGGAGGGGTTTAAGGTAATGCGACCCTCGGTGTCAGCCAACCCGATAAGGGTGGCATTGAACGTGTGCTTGAATCGCTCAAATAGAACACTAACATTGGTTGCTGTTGTGCCTGAAGGGTAGGTAACAGCATATTGTGTCATGCCTTTATTGGTTGCTAAGAGTTCATGATGCAATCGACTTGAACCGGGGTCGACCGCTGCCTTGGCCATCATCTCAACCGATACTGACGGAATACATTCGACATTAGGGCAATGCTGCTTCAACAGCTCACTGAGTGTTTCATCATTAAAGTATGCCAAAATATGCGCGTTGGGATTCATGCCTGCGCAGTAGAGCGCTGAGCTAAGCGTGATGTCATCTTCTGGGTTATCAATCAGAATGGTGCTGGCCTTATTAAGGCAAGCGCGTTGCATCGATTGTTGGTCGGTAAAGGTCTCTGTACGAATAAAGTCAATTTCTCCTGGCAACGGATTTTCCATCTCTGGTCTTACGCACAGTACGATGGTTTGTTTGCTTTTTACATCGTGCTGCAGCATTCGAATGAGCTGTAAAGTACGCTGTCCGTTCCAACCTAAAATAACGATATGATCGGTCACGTTAATTCCTCGTTTTCCGGTTATTCCTCTGCGCCAATAATCCACCATCATGGACGCAATATGACCGACAATAATCGCAAATAATCCCAGCCCGGCTGGAATAATAAAGAGCAATGAGCACCATTTGCCCAGTGCGGTGCTAGGTGACATGTCGCCATAGCCAACGGTTGATGCTGTGACGACTAAATAATAGAGAAAGTCGGTAAAAGACGCAGTAAGGTCGTGTTCATTCGCGAGCCATAAGGCAAGCCACGACAAGATGACGTAGCTGCCAAATAGAATGAGTAAATTTCGACCAGTTAAGCGATTAAAGTGTTTAAAAGCCCATTGGCGCAAAGCTAACCATATCGGCATTACTTATTACCAAGAATTCGTGCTAGTTCATCCTCGGCAGAGCTTTTTCCTCCTGGCGTAATCCCAGCGTCAGCCAGTTTCTTATCTAAACTGCTGCCTGATTGCTCTTCTGCTAACTCTGCTGCGGCTTCAAGTTCGGCTTGACGTTGGGTTTGACGTTGTTTGATCCGCTCGAGTGATTCGACGGCGGTGTGCATTTTTGCGTTGGCACCGACATTGGTCGCAGATACGGCAGTTTGTGCTTTTTGAACGGCTTCGTTCGCTTTCACAACATCGACCTGTTGCTCAAGTTGGCGTAGTTTCTCTTTGGCTTGAGTGATATTGCTCAGCATGGTGCTTTCAGAGGCTGTAAATTGATCTAGATAGACTTGTTCACTGTCTAGCTCGTTTCGCAACTCGGCCACTTTCTTCGCACATTCAAGGGCTAAATCTTGCTGGGACTTCTCCATAGCCGCGCGCGCATGCGCTTCGTACTCATCGACACTGCTGGTGATGGCAGCAATCTTCTGTTGGGCCACTTTGCGCTTAGCAATAATTGAAACCAATGCCTGATCAGAACGACGTAGCTCTTCTTTTGCTTCTCTAATTTCCTGATCAAGAATACGTAATGCTTGGCTATCAGCAACGGCTTCTGCCGCCTCGTTGGCACCGCCTTTAATCGCGGTCACCAGTTTTTTCCACACGCTCATGATCTTTCCTTATTTTAAGTGCTCTTGGTACAGTTCAATAAATGCTTCAACATTTTTGAATAGCGTTGCCACTTCGATGACGATACTTTCTGCTTTGGATTGTGAAGAGAGTGAGCCAAATGCGACGTAGTAGCTTTGGTTTTGAATGGTATTAATGCCAATTGTTGAGAGAGGAAACATCTTATGGGTGCGTAAGATCTCTTCATTTAGCAAGTTGGCATCATTAACAGACGTTGATGGGAAAAGCAGCACCTCAACTAAAATTTGTTCTCCAGCGACAGCGAGGTAAGCTTCGATGTTGTCTTCGTTGGTGATCAGCAGGGTACCACTTTGAAGCGTGACTTCCCAACCGGCATGCTCTGAAAGCAGTGTTTGTAGTTGCTCTAAATGCCACATTATTTGTCTTCCTATTAATAGATTACAAAGTAATAAGTCCTTATTGTTATCTGATTGTATTGAATCGTTGTTGCACTTGGCAATGGTTGTTGCGCTTTTTTTGCGAGGGCAGAAAAGAAAATGGCTTATATCTGAAGTCAAACAGCATTATGCAAAAGTTTGTCTATGTCGTTTCGGTGTTAATTGTGCCCAATCTAACGCGATTGATGTTTTTAACTAGTTTGCATTGTTGCATTCGATACTTGGCTTATGAAAAGCAGCCAATATAGGCTGCTTTCAATGATTATCTATCTCTGTTGTTCATGCGACTATTGTTCGACTGTTAATGCAATAGGCGTGTTCTCATAGTAGCGTTGCACCTTATGAATCCAGTAGAACCCATCTGTCGGATGGGTTTCAGATAGACCTACCCCATCAGTACTAACCCCGACGCCCGCACCAAAGAGTACAGTATGTGCACCGGCATCTGCCGCTTCTTGCATGTGGTCCGCCCAAATAATGTCGTTACCTTGAGTGTACACTTTGGCATCTAGACTTTTGTTCTGGCTAAAATGAGCCATCCTTGCAGCACTACCGGGTGTAAATTGGTCACCCAAGAAATAAGTGGCAGCGGAGTCTTCATATTTCATCGGTGTATTAGTTAGGTTGGGGAACGACCCATCGGCACTATATGGACTGATTGCGGTACTGGAGTTGATATGGCCAACGGGAATTTGCCATAACACAACGGGTAGATCGCTAATGTCTTTCATCGCTTTAACAAAGAGCAAATAGTTATTCCAATGATCGGCATTCCAGAACCAAGTCGACTTCTCAGGCTCTTCTGCAATATTGATGGCGCTGTCTCCACCATAGCCTGTCGCATCGAGTCCATATTTATCAATGGAGATAAAATCAGCACCATAGCTGCTGACCCCAGAACGCAGGTAGTAATCCGTAATCGCTTTTGCTTCTTCGTAAATATTTATTCGACCTTGCTCCCAACCCAAATAGCCCTGATGTGCTGGACCTTCATCCGTAATATGCATTAATCCCCGCACACCAACAGGTGTTGTATAGCCTCCTGGTTTGATTGCCCAAAGGTTCATTTGCCAGCCAAACTCAACATTCGGTGCGTCACGTTCAATAATGTAGTTAACGGCGCTAACGAAATCGGTCAGGGTATTGTCGAAAACAGGATCGCCTTCGCCCAGAAAGCCGAGTTCATACGCAGCTTGGGTATAAACAAACGTCGTTACGGGGTCATCATCATTTTGCGCCATGTAACCCAATGCATCAGGCTCAAGGATCATTTGTACCGTTTCATCGCCGGCTTCTTTATTGATGATGTCGATGGCGTATTTTAGATCGGTGAAATAGGCTTGCATATATTCTTGGCTGATGAGATGACTCATATTCCGAGTATAACTTTCATTCCCATCTGGAATGTTGTAGTAAACAAAAGAAGGAATCATGCCATATTTCAAGCTTTCACGTATGAAGCTAATTGCGCGTCCACCTTTCGTATTAAGCCGGTTTTCAGTGGTTGCCCAACCTGCTTGAACGAGAGGGAAAGGGCCGCCATTTAGGTAAATGTATCGAATATCGACACGCTTATTTTTGCCTTCCTCATCGAAGCTTTTCCAGAAGTCTAAATCGGCAATTGAGTCTTCGGACACAGAGCCTACCGCGAGGTAATTTGGCATACCAGGTAGGCTTCCGTCAGCGTTCCTTACCCTAATTCCGATGTAGCGCTCTTTGCTCTGCCCGTCAGATATTTTCAAACTTGCGCGACCTGAACGAAGGCCATTTAGCAGAACCTTATTGCCGTTAGCTGAAACGGTGATGACCTCATCATTATTGGTTTTGACGATCGGATCACTTACACCAGCGATCAGTAGTTCGCTTTGTCCTAATGGGATCGTATGTTGATAGATAATTTGTTCAGTTGCGTCTAGTTCAGGGAAAGTGATGGTTTGTGTCTCTATACCTTCTGCCGCGCCAGAGAGGATATGAATATCAGTGGCAATACTGTTGAGTGTGCAGTTTTCAAACGCTTGCTCCGTTAAAGCAGGAGTCGCGCCAAAATTAATGGTTGCACTGCTGCCTGGCTGAATTTCCGCACCCCACTCGGTGTTGTTAAATTCAAAACGGCCATTTTCTTGTGTGTACTCAGCTCCAGATGCATCACTGATGGTAAAATCAGTATCACAAGCGAGTTGCCAGTAGGAGGTTTTCACCTCATCATCATTTTTGATAACAACTTTTCCTCGAAAGGCGCCTTCATATGATGAGGTCATTTTGAAGCTAGCGGAGAGCTGGCTTGCATCATGTTGATCTTCTGCGTTGTCTGTTCCATTAATGGCGATGGTGACGGGTTCTTGGTTAAAGGTGCAATCATTGAATGAATCTTGATTGACTTCAGGTTCTCCACCAAACTCTATTGCTCGAGTGCCTCCTGCCTGAATCATATTTGTCCATGATTCATTAGTTAATGTTGTTGGCGTACCTGAAGTAACGATGGCGCCAGAAGCGTCAGTAATGGTGAAGTTAGTGACACAAGAAAGTGCCCAACCATCAATGTCCGTATTGCTGTTGTTTGTAAACGTTAGTTTTCCTCTAAACCCACCGTAGTAGGTGCTGGTATCTTCATACTCTATAGTGATATTTTCGGCTAGTGCTGCTGGTGATATTATCAGTGCAGATAGCCATATTAGCTTATTGATCTTATTCATTGTATTCCCTCACGTTATTGTTTCTTGTTGATTTTTACATCAACAGTGTAGGTGGTGGAAAATAATCGAGAGGGAAATATGTGCTAACTGTTATTTACCTTGTATTGCTGTGTAGCACGCAAGGGTTGATTACAAGTAATTTACGAGTCACTTCAATGTTTTAAAGGAAGGGTTCATATTATTATAGATAAACGATGCCGTTGAATTGTGGTGGTAATGGTGACGTGTTCGCGATTAAAAATATTACACAGACCATTAGAGGCTTTCTTTTTGGAGCCGTTCGTTATCGTCACCTTGTGTATACTAAGGGCGTAGCACTTTAAAGATAATGTTGAACAGCTTTTTACACTGTTTTAAAGCGTGATAGATGAACAGGTAAGATTATGAAAAAAATAGGCTTTATTCTTTCGTTGTTGCTTCCGATTAGTGTTATGTCATCGCCTCAAGCAGAGATCGAGCACCTGTTGGAATTTGTCCGTATGACGCCTTGTTTCTATGAACGAAATGGCGTCTTGCATACAGGACCTAAAGCGTTTGAGCACATTCAAAAGAAAGCCGATTATTATGCTGATGACATCCAAGCAGCGGAAGACTTTATTGAATATTCAGCGACGAAAAGCATGCTAAGTAAGCAGAGATATCAAGTGCATTGCGAAGGGCGCCCCGTTGTTTATAGCAGTGATTGGTTATTGAGTGAGTTACAGCGTTACCGAACCATCAATTAGTTAACAACTGAAATATTGGAGTGGTGATCAGGCTTGATATTTTAAGGCACTCCTTTTGGTAAAACTGTCACTTGTCGGAAGCCAATATAGCTTGATCACATAACGTTTGATCAATTTCTATCTCATTTGGACAAAACCTTGTTACGAATCCGTGGTGATTGCGAGGTCTTGGATAAGTACTGCTAAGGTAAATTATTCAAAACACCTACGAACTAGTGGCTAGTTTTACTCATCCACTACACCCCAGAAAGCAAAACGGGACTGCCATGTTGCCAGCATGCTATGCGCTGTGTCGGCGCCACCCGACCGAGATAGCCGCAAGGCCCATCAAACTCCCTCCGAGCAATTTACTTAATAAGGTTATACGGGCTTGTCCAACAACCGGATAGAAGTGTCGGCTGCGCGACACGTATCCTTATTTGTTAGCCTTTAGTTTTAATCTTCTACCCAAATATCATTAGGGAGATCTTTTTTATTGGTTTGAGGCAATTCTCTATCAGGATTCTCTGGCCACTCTGGGGATAACGCCGTTTTGATATCATCGGCATCTACATAGGCTACAATTTCAACCTGCTGATCTGTCTCCCACACCTCTCCACTCCACAGCATGAAGTCATATCTACCTATAGATTGCCCCAACTTCAGTGCTACAAAGTAAATGCCGGGAGTTGGTGGTGTGCCTTTTTTCCAGTTTAAAGTGGTTTTCATATTTGTTCCTATAAATTTTTATTGCTAAAGCTATCAGCAATATCAGACATTTCCAATAAATATAATAGGTTATTTTTGTAGGCGTGATGAGCATTGTCTAGCAAACCAATAAGTAAATAGCAATTGTCATCAAAATAGTTACTAGAATAGATAAGAGCTGTATTGCTAGTTTTATCAAATGCAAACTTCTTCAAGTTCCAACGCTTGGACGTTTTATCTTTTATATGTATATGTCGCAACCCGGATAATCGAAGCTTTTCGGGAAAATCAAACGTCGTATCTCTCCCAAAATCATGTGGTTGCACACCTTTTTCCTTGTACTCACGAAACTTGTTTTTTAAAGCCTCATAAACATCAGGGGAGAGCGAATCTTTAAACGGCTTATAAGCAAATATTCTAACTTTATCACTCATTCACTATTCCTCTTCCACAATGAGTATAGTTTTTGCTATCTCAGCTCGTGACAATATTTTTCTCTTTGAGTTGGCCGCAGCAGAAATAATCCGCACCTTGTCATGCAACGGATCTCCTGAATAAGTTACACATTGAGATTTTGATTTTAATAATACAATAGGTCGATTTTTTATTTTCATTTCTTGATCTCCTTTTCTCGAGAGATCGAAGATATTCAGTCCAAACTTATTTACCTATTTGTCAATCGTCGATATGCGACAAAACCAATGACTACTGTGTAACACAATGAAATACGTAGCTGAGTTCGGTAACGCTTAAGCATTTATCCATTGTCGAAGCACTATGGATAAATGCCTGTTGGCACACTCAGATTTATTCGTCCATCACTCTCATAGCTCAACTGGCTAGGACTTAATCCTATTCTATTGCAATACCTAGAGAGGTAGCCGACAACAGCTTCTGTTTGGTGTAATACCGGTTTACTGTAAACCACACAAGACTTTTCTCGCGCATCATCCAGTAAGTTGTTGTGAGTATCGATAATTTGACGAACGCGAGAAAGCATCTCCTTCTTAAAACGAACTGATAGCGCTTTTACAGGGAATAGATATGTCAGTTTCCTTGTTGGGCGCCACTGCCGATCAGCCGTCAGTACACCA